>NZ_JBMVQP010000001.1:0-207113 GCF_050522425.1 Myroides sp. C6-3
AAAAGTGATCTGTGATCTGTTAGGAGGTATCGGTAGATTCTTCTAAAATAAGGAAGTGTTCTCTTTAAACGATAATCCCTACAACGAACAACAAAAAGTGATCTGTGATCTGTTAGGGGGTATCGGTCAATTTTTCTGAAATAAGAAAGGTGTGCTCTTTAAATAATAATATCTACAACGAACAACAAAAAGTGATCCGTGATCTGTTAGGAGGTATCGGTAGATTCTTCTGAAATAAGAAAGGTGTGCTCTTTAAACGATAATCGCTACAATCAACAAGTAACGACGCACAACAATCAACAAAAAAGGAGAGCGTCCGCTCTCCTTTTTTTATTTCTTCACAATTCGCTCTGTCTTTTCAAAGTTTTTGCCTTTTACTTTCATGATATAAACCCCAGATGAGAGTCCTTTCACGTCTAACTCTACTTGATGTGTACTCAGTGTAGCTTGATACTGAACGCGACGTCCACTCAAATCAAACAATTCTATTGACGCGCCGTTTAAATCCGCTTCTTCCGGAATCGAAACATTCAACGTTTCCATCACTGGATTCGGCCATACCGCAAACAGCGACTCATCAATTTTAAATTCTTCTGTTGATAAATTACTGAAGTCACTGCGACTCATAATTAAGGAATACTCTTGTTTCCCACCTTGTAAGTTTCCTTTATGTGTAACTCTAACTACATAAGTCCCCGTTTCAGCAGCATCGATTTCAATTTTCTCTATATTATCTACATCGTTATCACCTTTTAATGCCACGAGATTATTAAAATCTTTATTTAGTTTCCAAGGTAAGAACTCTTCCCCATCTTTGTAGACACGCACATCTAAATCATTAACCAAGGATGGGTTATTTTTCGCATAGTTCTCGTCGTAATTATTATCCGAATATCTTCCCGCAGGATCTGTCCACGCGAGAGTCACTAAAATAGTAACCCCACTATCACTTACATTAAACTGCTTCTCATAGGTTTGTCCTTGTTCCAGTTCATTTTCCTCCAACACTACACCGCTGATTTTACTTCCTTCAAGGATTTGCACTCCAGCTTTAGCATTGATCACTCCCCAGCCAAATTTGTGATCTGGTCCCGGGGCAGTTCCTGCCTCACTAGCTGTATGGGTCATTAATGCGCGGATTGTTGCAGATTTTAAAGGCATTTCTCTATTTTCCATTGCCCATTGTTGCCACAAAGTAATAATACCGGTAACAGCAGGTGCTGCCATAGAAGTACCATCCATTCCAATGTATCTTGCATTATTAGGTGCCCCTGTTACTGGCACGGGTAAGGTATAATTTGTAGAAAACACGCGAACTCCTTTTGCTGAGATATCTGGTTTAATACGAAAATCATTCGTTGGCCCGAAGTTACTAAACGTAGACATACGCACACTTGACGGTCCTGTATACGAATTAACTTGATCAACAGCTGCCACCACAACTACGTTTTTTGAAACCGCTGTACCTGTCAGTAAGTCATTTCCGTTTTTAACACGGTTAATTATACTAAAGTATTCTCTATCATTTCCTGCAGCAACTACGGGTTGATAGTATTTGTAGCGAAAAGCAAGTTGATCAAAACCTATACTTTCCTCCATATAGGCTCCAAAAATATCACTAGAAAAAACAGCCTCTCCTAAATCGTCAACAACTCCAATACCATACGAGTGATTAGAAGCCAACAATCCATCTTGTTCAGCTGCTTTAGCCATTTCTACCACATCATTCTCCCAATCATAGCTCAAGATTTTTGCAGCTGGTGCCATACCTTTAGCATTTGCATTCACACCAGTAGCTCCGATTGTTCCAGAAACGTGTGTAGCATGAGAGCGACCTTCTTCAAAATACAAACGTTCATCTTGTGACATGCTTTGTATATTTTTCACCTCATCTCGCAACTCCATTCTACTTCCACCATTCGCACCACCTTGAAATTCGACATGTGTATTTAATGCAGGTTCACCATCCCATATTGCAACGGTCATATTTCTTCCGTCAAGATTTAGTCCTAAACTTCCACCTGGCGCAACGTCATTTACATTTGCTGTTTTTCTACTTCCAGCATTACTTGTAATGTAGTAAATATAATTCCCTCTATCATCTATGCGTTGTAAGGAGAAAACCCTTCCATCTTTTGTAACTCCAGAAGTTGGTTTACCCGCTGCTTTAGCTATTTTAAAAGCGGTATCACGGGCTAAAACGCGTTTTTTCTCTAAAGATTGAAACTCTTCTACTTTCGTTTGATCATAAGTAGCCGTAATTTTCTTTCTTATTTGAGCTGTTTGGGCATTCGAACTTACTCCCCACAAAGTTAATAAGCTGAATAACAACAAAGTATTTTTTTTCATAAAGGGTGTGTTTTAATTGTCTTTTTTGGGATGTTAAAGTTAAGCATTATACATTAAATCAACCTTAATTTTAACTAAAAAAAATAAAAACTCAAGTTTTTATATAAAAACAAAAAAAACATTCCTTTGTTTTTAGATTCAAAACAGGAAAAATCTAAGGTTTTTAACTTGTAATTCTATAAGATTGATAAGTGTAAAAAAAAAGGTTTGAATGTAAACATTCAAACCTTCATAAATTTCTTATAATAAAAAACAAGAGAATTAATCCGATAAAACCTACAACAAACCAATTTGCAAAACCAAATCGTTGTTTGAAGACTTTATTCTGAACCAAATACGTTTCGACGAAGAGAATATAGATATAAATAAACACTCCTAGATATACGTAAATGAGTGGATTGTAATAAAACGCTTGTTTCCATTCTCCTTTGAGTAATGCATCAATGGCTCTTTGTCCTCCACAACCTGGGCAATCAAGACCTGTATAATCTTTAATTGAACAAGTTACAGTAATAGGAAAGCTATTAAATCCTTTCATCAACAGCACTCCTACAAGAAGAGGTAGTACCAAATAACAGAGGATTCGATATACTATCCGCATCATTGTTCTTACATTCCTGCTCCTCCTTGTCTCATCCCTTCTTCAAACATCTCCATATAAGCGTCCCATCCACCGATTGCTTGAATACTAAACCAAGAATAAATAAAACTAAGCACTACTGTAGCTAATACAATAAGACTTAAAATTTTTGCTGTTTTCGCTGCTTTTACAGCTCCTTCATAATCACCTTTATCATATTTTGATCCCGATTGAGCCGACATAACAATCGCTACGATCCCTAAGATCAAACCAATACACGAACAAAATCCCAAAATAGTTGAGATAATTGATAAAGCTAAGTAATTATTCGGTTTAGCTGGCATTTGATTTTGTGCTTGCGTTGAGAAAGCATCAAAATTCTGTTCGAAGTTATTCTGTTCCATTTCTTAAAATTTTAACGCAATATACTACTATTTCGTTTTATTCTATAAAGCGTTTGATATATTGTTCTAATTTTTCTTGATGCACTTCTTGCGCTTGGTCTACAATTGCATCAACATCGTCTATTGTCAACACGGGTTTTAGTTTAGCCTCTGTACGCAACCAGTCTAAATATTCCATATTAAATTCAGCTGCGGTAAACTCACCTTCTTCCTCTAAAACTTCTTTATCTTGAAAGTAAAATTCATTTTCATATACCACTGCTTCAACATCATAAGCAGCAATCTGCAATAATTCTTGGATATTTCGAGCGACAACAAAAATTCCTCCTTCATCGCCAAAAGCGACAACTGGGGCATTGGATAAATCCGTTATTTCTGTGTTTTCAATCCAAAATGCATAAATACTTCCTGAGCTATTTGCTTCTGCAAAGGGAATAAATGCCTTTAGAAAAGCTTCATCTGCTGAGTAATTCTCAATTAATGAAGTTTCTTCCGTCATTAAGTAAATTGCATTTGAATAATAAGATGGAATGTTTTCTGATACTTGAAACTCTAATAAGCTCTTTAATTCCTTAGGAATTTTGTACCCTTTAAATAATGCAGTAAATTCTTGTTTTACCATTGTACTGTTCATTTTCGCCTTGGATAGAGGCTCTATTTTCAACTTAAATTAAAATTAATTGATACAAGATTCTTCTCTAATCTTGAACCTTGCTTTGATCGAATAAAGATAAAATTTTTTCTTTTACAAAAAACAATTCTGTAAATATTCTTATTTTTTTCTTTCATCCTCCTATAAAATTATGATTTACAATCAAAAAAAATACCTATCTCTTCTATTTTAACAAAACTAAAGCTCGTATTTCTTCCTTTAGTGTTCTAAACCTCATTTTAATTTCTTCCACTTATTAGACAAAATCTTTTATTTTTGGACTCTAAAATCTGCCTTATGTCTAGATCACAAACGCTATACTTAGCTTCTGCTTTAATCACCGATACCTTGGGATCGCTACTTACCGTGCGCAAAAAAGGGTCGATGTTTTATATGATGGCGGGAGGAAAAATTGAACAGGGAGAAACACCTGTGGAAGCCTTACAACGGGAATTAAAGGAAGAACTAGACTTAACGGTTGACGCACATCATATGCGCTACTTAGGTAGTCATCAAACACAAGCAGTGAATGAGGCCAACACACTTGTTCATGCCTCTATTTATCACATCGAGCTTACCAATGCTACACTAAGGCCCCATGCAGAACTAGAAGAGATCAAATGGCTGACCTATGACACCTATCAACAAGTTCCATTAGCCCATTTAATAGAAGAATTTAGCATTCCAATCTGGTTACAAAATAAAAAATCTCAGCCATAGCTGAGATTTTTAGTATTTCTTATCCTTGTTTCTTTACGTATTTAGTAAGAATCACGATCATTTGTCCGTCAACCTTACCTTCTATATATTCTACATTATTCGGATCTAAGCGAATGTTGCGAACAGCCGTACCAATTTTAGCGTTTAAAGAGGACCCTTTTACATCGAGATCTTTGATTAAGGTAACGGTATCGCCCGCAGATAAAATATTTCCGTTACTGTCTTTATGTAATTCAACCGACCCATCTCCTGTATGATCTCCTGTTGCTTTAGCAAATTCCATCAACGCATCATCCAAGTACATCATTTCTAAATTATCTGCCGCCCAACTTTCCTGTCTAAAACGGTTCAACATACGCCAAGCTACAACCTGAACAGCAGGAACCTCGCTCCACATCGATGTCGTTAAACACTGCCAATGGTTGCTATCTAATTCTTGTCTTTTTTCAATTTGATCTAAACAAGTTTCACAAATATAAATTTCTTTATCTGCCTCATTAGCAGCTACAGGCGGAACTTCATAAACCTTTAATTGTCCAGTAGATTCACATAGTTCACATTTATTTCCACTTCTGTCTTTTAACTCCGCTTCTGTTTTCATAATACTTATAGAATATAATTTAAAAGTGCAAATATAACTTTAAAAATCTATTTATAAAAAACAATAAAACTCCTTTATATTAAAATAAAATACACCATAATACCTCTAATTTGATAATATTGTTCGTTGTTAGTTGTTAGTCGTTCGTCAATCTCTAACCATCTAACCAAACAAAGAACAAACCGCACAAACACTATTTCAATATTCTCTCAAAAGACTTAACTTTACTCCTCAACAACACATTTATATAGACAATGAAAACAGACATTGAAATCGCAAGAGAAAGTGTATTAAAAAACATTTACGAAATTGCGCAAGATATCCAATTGCCAGAGGCGCATCTTATTCCTTATGGCAAAAATATGGCAAAAGTTGAGTTAGAAGCCCAACAGCTTGAACAACAAAAGAAGTCCAATCTCATTTTAGTTACCTCTATTACTCCGACCAAAGCGGGAATTGGAAAGACAACTGTATCGATTGGTTTGGCCCTTGGTTTAAACAAAATTGGAAAGAATGCTGTTGTTGCTTTGAGAGAACCTTCATTAGGACCGTGTTTTGGTATGAAGGGCGGAGCTGCTGGTGGTGGATATGCACAGGTTTTACCCATGGAAAACATCAACTTACACTTTACAGGAGATTTTCATGCCATTACCTCAGCACACAATACACTAAGTGCTTTACTAGACAACTACATCTACCAAAATAGAGCGGAAGCTAATGGGCTTAAAGAAATTTTATGGAAACGCGTATTAGATGTCAATGATCGCAGTTTACGCTATATCACAACAGGTTTAAGAGGAAATGCAAACGGCATTCCACAAGAAAGTGGCTTTGATATTACACCTGCTTCTGAGATCATGGCTATTCTCTGTTTGGCTACTGATATCGATGATTTGCGTAGACGTATTGAAAATATTCTATTGGGGTATCGCCATGACGGAAGTCCTTTTACCGTAAAAGAACTAGGGGTAGCTGGTGCTATTACGGTTTTGCTAAAAGACGCATTAAATCCAAACTTAGTACAAACGACAGAAAACACGGCTGCCTTTATTCACGGAGGTCCTTTTGCAAATATTGCACATGGTTGTAATTCTGTTATTGCGACCAAGATGGCAATGAGCTATGGGGACTATGTAATTACAGAGGCAGGATTTGGTGCAGACTTAGGAGCGGAAAAATTCTTTGACATCAAGTGTAGAAAATCAGGTTTACAGCCCAAACTAACGGTTGTAGTCGCAACAGCTCAAGGCTTAAAAATGCACGGTGGCGTTGCGATAGAAAACATCAAAGAACAAAATATAGCAGGAATCGAAAAAGGATTAGAAAACTTACAAAAACACGTGAGTAACTTACAATCCTTTGGTCAAAGTATTGTAGTGGCTTTCAACAAATATGCGACAGATAGCAAGGAGGAAATTCAATTAGTAGAAGACTACTGTCGCGCGAATGGCTTGGGATTTGCTGTAAATAATGCTTTTATTGAAGGAGGCGCTGGTGCAATAGCCCTGGCAAATGAAGTCGTACAGATGATTGATCACAATCCTAGTACACCCTTACAGTTTCCTTATTCAGATGAGCTATCTATTGCCGATAAAGTAAAAGCTGTTGCATCTAAAATATATGGTGCTACTACAGTTACGTTCAGCCCTATTGCACAGAAAAAACTCAATCAGATTAAAGAGACGACCATGGATAAATTCCCTGTTTGCATTGCCAAGACCCAGTATTCTTTCTCTGCGGATGCTAGTGCGTATGGTGTAGCAAAAGACTTTTCTATAGCCATCAATGATATCGTGATCAACAATGGTGCAGAGTTTATTGTTGCCATTGCTGGTGATATTATGCGCATGCCAGGGCTTCCCAAAATTCCACAGGCAACAAAAATTGATCTTGTAGATGGTTTAGTAGAAGGACTAAGCTAATCTCAAGCAACTTATTAAACGATATAAAAGCGAAAAATTGAGTTTTTCGCTTTTTTTGTCCTTTGTAAATAAAGATAACTGCCCTTTCTTGTTCTATTTCATAGTTTTATATTTCAAACTAACTATAAACTTCGAAGTTAGAAAACGGTCTAAACCAAGTGTTGCCTACTCCTTTTTAGCATCATTTTATTCAATTGGACGTTTCAAACTAATTTTATATATTCTCTAACAATTGAATCACTAATCGCCACTCAATTGTTCATTTTTATTTTTATATTTGATCATATTTTAAACTATCATTAATGTTTACATTTTTGCAAACTTCACCCGATGTAATTACTACTGCTGTCACTGATTTAAACGAAGTAGTAACTCAAGAAAGTCAAATTTCAGCTTTAGATTTTGTTATGAAAGGTGGAATCTTTATGATTCCGATCATCTTTTTGTTTATTTATACGATTTATCTATCGATAGAGCGTTATTTGTACATCAAAAAACAAACGAAATACGATGCTACGGTTCTACCGAATACACTCAACCTATTGGAAAAAGGTCAGATGGATTCTGTTGATTTAACGTTGTCTAAGGATAACAACTCGTATACGAAGGTTATTTTAGAAGGAACACATTCAATCGGAAGACCTATTACAGAGATTGAAGGAAATATGGAGCGCCTAGCGACTATTGAAATTGGAAAAATGGAAAAAAAGATGAGCCATCTTGGTTTGATTGCAGGTATTGCGCCAACATTAGGTTTCGTTGGAACAATTTTAGGGGTAATTCGTATTTTCTACAATATTAGTATTTCAGAGGATATTAGTATTGCCAATATTTCAGGAGGACTTTATGAAAAGATGATTAGTAGTGGTTCTGGTTTGGTTGTGGGTATTATCGCGTATGCCGCTTACCACTTATTGAATACATCTATTGATAATTATTTGTTGAACACGCAACAAACGATTTTAGATTTTATTAATGCAATTCAACGACCAAATGGCAATCAAAAGAAATAAACGATTTAAAGCGGAAATCGCAACGTCCTCTTTGAGTGATATTATGTTTTTCTTGCTTTTGTTTTTTCTTATTTTATCAACATTAGCCAATCCCAATGTGATAAAGATGATGCTCCCGAAAGCGGCATCAAATGAGAAGACAAACAAGCAACATTTGACTATCTCCGTTACAGAAGACAAGCGTTTTTTCATCAATAAGACGGAAGTTCCCTACGAAGAATTAGAGCAGTCGTTATTAGCGGAACTAGGCGGTAATACAGATCAATCTGTTGTGATTCGAATTCCGTTTAACTCACAGATTCAAGAATTAGTAGATGTTTTACAAATTGGTGTTAAGCACAACATCAAATTTGTAATTGCTACCCAAAAGCAATAAAAAAAGGAGCGAAATATTCGCTCCTTTTTATTTTTAATTCAGTTTAAACTGGTATACGATTTTTCCTACTTGTTTGGCAGGGGCTTTATCATTTGCTTGCCATTTGGTTTGCAAGGCAGCTATTTTAGCTTGTTCCAACAGGCAATTCGCTGTATTGGTTGTTCCTTTTACACCTGCTCGTGCATCTACAGTATTTCCTGCTTGATCTACCCATACTTCAACCACAACTGTTCCTATCTCATTACACGTATATTTTGGGATTGCTTTAACTGTTGCACTTCGTCCATCTAAAGAGTAACCGATTCCGTCTCCTCTACCATCTCCATGTCCGTTGCCAACTCCACCTCCAGACCCACTTCCGCTTCCTGTTCCCTTCCCTGTACCTGTGCCGTAATAGCCTCCATTGGTAGACAATCCGCCTGTTCCACTTCCTGTTGTTCCACCACCACCAGAACCTGTTCCTCCATTCATAAAGCTGCTAATGGCGTCCTTTGTGGTATTGGAAACATCTGCTTTAGCAGGGGTTGTTGCTTTTTTTTCTGTAGTTTCAACTTTCTTTTCCGCTGTTTTCTTTTCCGCTGTTTTCTTTGCTACATTTTCCATTGGCTTCGCTTCAGCAGGTTTGGTTTTCTTCGCTTCGTCTTTCTTCGTTACTACCACAGCCGTTTCTTCTCCCTTTTCATAGGCCAGCACCTCTTTTTCTTCTACTGGTTCTGCTTTAGCAATCTGCTGCTGCTGTTCTTCTTCTACAATTGGTTGAGTCGAAGTTGTCAAATGATCTCCAGGCGTTCCCTCTAATGAAATAGCAACACCATCTCCACCACCACCACCGCCACTAAAACTAGTATACGACGTATGGTTATCCATAAATTTGATAAAAAATAAAAGAAGGAAAAATAATAGGGTAATTCCCAATGTAATAACGATAGACGTCTTTTCTTCTTTTGTATATTTTACATTCATATCAACTATTCGATGCTATTAATTCGTTCCTATATTCTAACAAATGTACTTATTTTTTTGATTTCTCTCTTTTTCTTCACTTCTTTTTAAGACGTAACTATTCTACTGCCGTTTTCTTCATCCTTCACAATAGACAAGGACAGGGGAATTCGCTCCTGCAATTCATCCACATGGGAGATAATTCCGACAATTCGATTCTCTTTGTGCAACTTACTCAACGTCTCAAATACAATGTTCACTGACTCGGTATCTTGTGTACCAAATCCTTCATCAATAAAGAAAAAATTCTTATTGGACTTAGACAGACTTTGTACACTTTCCGCAAGTGCCAAGGCTAAAGATAACGACACTTGAAAACTTTGCCCACCTGATAGTGTTTTGACACTACGCGCTTTTCCGTTATTCAAATAGTCAATAATTTCAAATTCATTGCTTTCGTTTAGTTGTAAACTCAGCTGGTTATTAGTTAAGCGATGGAAGCGTTGGTTGGCTATCTCACAAAGATTACTCAAGTAAATACTCGATACATAGTTAACAAAACCAGCCCCTTTAAACATATTGTCTAAGACATTGATGTTTTTTAATCGCTTGTCCAAGTGATTAAATACGTCTAACAAGCGTTCTTTTTCTTTGTAATCTTGTTCCAAACGCTCAATTTCACCTGCTAATTTTACTACTAAAGTCGATTGGTTACTGACTTGTGCTTCTAATGTGATCACTTTCGCTTCCTGTTGCTCATAACCAGACAAATCGAAAGCAATAGATTCAAGTTTGACTGACAACTGTGTCACTTGATTGCGCAATACTTCTAGCTTTAGGATAAAGGCTTGAATAGAAGCACGCGTTTCTTCGACTTGTATATTTTTAGCGAGAATTGCTTCGACTTCATGGATGCTTTGGAACTCGAGTTTTTCGAGCTCTCGATCCAGAACAAGGGTAGTATCCTGAAGAGCAATGGTCAACTCCTCTACGGTGGTTTTCTCATTCTTTACCTCTGTTTCTAATGAAGCTAAAACAGGTACCAACTGTTGCAAGTTTTGAGTAAGTGTTCTGTATGATTGTTCTATCTCAACAATATACTTCGCTTTTTCTTGTATTTCTTGCTCTAATAGTATCTTGCCAACCGCTAATTTTTCACGGAGATCAATTTGTTGAATCTGCTGTACTTTACTTTCTATTTCTGCTTCTAATCTTGCTTGTTTAAGTTCTATATCTGTTAACGCTTCTGTGTATTTACCTACATTATTTCTAATACTTTCTGCGTTCTTTATTACTTGCTGTTGCTGCTGTTCTGCACTTTCAATCGCTTTATTTTGTTCAATGGCTTGCTGTTTAAACTGCTCAAGCTGTATTTTATTACCGCATTCTATTTCCTTCCAACAATATAATTCTCGGTGTTTATCTATCAACTCACGCTTCGATTGAACTTGGCTTTGAAACTCATTAGTTTGTACTTGTAACAAGTGTTTTTTATCCAATAAGGCCTGTATTTCTCTTTCTTTTCGATTTAAAGCCTGTTCATCCTCCTGTATCTTTTCTAATTTTGACTCTAAATCTCTTATTACTGTAGATACATCTTCGCCTACTAAAACAGCAGGATGTTCTAAAGCTCCACACAACGGACAAGCTTCACCTTCATGTAAAGCTGAGGCGTAATGCGATAATTGTTGAGCCACACGCAATTGATTTATTTCTTTCGTAACCAAAGAATATAGCTGCTGATTTAATGTGCGTTTTTCAATTAAAACCGCTTTCCATGCTGCTTCTGTTGTAAAGTCAACTTGTTCTAGTGCCTTATCCAAACGCAAGATCTCTTGTTGAATTTGTGTTTGTTTCTCTGTCAATTCGATCGTGTCTCGTTCTAGATATTCAAAATCAGTAAACCATTTGTCTAGCGCCATTAGACGCATGGGATCAATGCGATTCTGCTTTAGTTGTAGAAGTTGTTGCTCCCCTCGTTCGATCAGGGTTTGTTGTTTTTCCAATTCCTTCTTCGCTTCAACCACCACTTCCTTTCCTTTCTGTAGTCGCTCTGCTAAAGTCTTTTGCACTTGAGTCGCTTCTTGAATGGATTGTACGGATTGTAGCTCAACTAGTTCTGCTTTCTCTTTGTCTATCGACTCAATTTTTTTATCCACAGCTGTAAACTCCACTTTAATTTGAGCATACTGTTCTTGTTTGCTTCGCCGTTCTTTTTCCTTTTCCAATAAACGCGTCTGTTTCTCTTCGAGTTTATTCTTTGTCTGTTGGCTTTCTAAAAGTAAAGAACGAAAGATTTTATCAACTTTCTCATATTGTGCGAGTTCACCTTCTTGAGCGCGAACATTTCCCGCTTGTTCTTCTAACGCTTTTAACGCCTTGCGACTTTCCTCTAAGGTTTCAAAATCGCTTTTTACTGCTTTTAATTGTTGATAGCGTTCTTGTTCTTTTTTATAGGTTGTGGTAAGTTGTTTTAGCTGTTCTTCTTCTTTTTTATGCTGTGTTTTTTGCTCTTCTATTTGCTCTAAAGTTAAAGGAGTAAAACGCTGTAGCTGTCCCTGTAAGTGATCAAATTTTTGTCGCGTTTCGCTGTATAATGCTTTGGTTTTTCCCGTTAGATCAAAACGATCTAAACCAAAAATCTCCTGCATCATCTTGGTTCTATCTTTTCCTCCTAATTCGATAAACTCTTTAAACTTTCCCTGAGGAATGATAATCGTTCGCTTGAAATTGTCATAACTCAAACCTATCACGTTTTCCACATCTGTATGAGGTAAGGGAATCCACTGCTCTTCTTTCCATTGATACAATACGGCATCTCCTCGTTTAACGTCGTCGAAGCGCTTGGAATTACGTCTAAACTCTCTATAGATGCGATATTTCTCTTCTTTAAAATTAAAAAACTCAAAATCAATCGACATGCGATTCGATTTTAGGTTCATCATATTATACGCGCGATTATCTCGAGCATTGAGTCGTTCACTTTCACCATATAACCCAAAGGAAATGGCTTCTAAAATAGAGGATTTACCTGATCCTACCTTTCCAAAAATTCCAAATAAACCTGCTTGAATTAACTGGGTAAAATCAATCACTTGCTTGTCTTGGTAGGAATAAAAACCTTCTAAAGCTAATTGTATAGGTATCATGATAACGTTAATTTATAATTTCTTTGAATAGGTTCATCACTTCTTCATTCGGTACCTGTCCACTGTTTTTTTGTTTGAAGTAATCAACAAAAAGGCCTTGAATATCTTGTTCTAAATTCACTTGATGCTTTTTCGTTGCATCCGTTTGATTGGCGAGATTCACTAAGGGGATAACCGTTATAATTCCGTCATGCGCTTGGTAGATACGCTTCATGTCATCTGCTTTTAAGAAGGTATCACTTACCAAAGTCAACTCAACCAAGTGATGAGGGTGCTGTTGCAGCCAAGTTACAGCATCTTCAACACACTCAAACTTTTTCCGTGTTAAGGGACGTCCTTTTAGCAAGGCAATCTTTTGATAGGTTGCTGGTATATTCGGTTCCATCTCTACAAGCATCACATACTTTTCTTGTCCTGCTTCACTAAAGCTATAGCACAATGGACTTCCTGCATAAACCACAGGGCGTTCTGCTTCTCCTATTTGATGGGCGCGATGTAAGTGTCCTAAAGCAGTGTACTGTATGGGTGTAGGAATACTCTCGCTGTAAATCAGATCTGCATTTCCAATTTTTAGCGGTTTTTCTCCATCGGGTTCTTCAAGTTCTTCTCCTCCTTTTTGCATCATATACAAATGTGAAACGAGCATATTAACTCCTTGCTCATCACAATATTTTTGCGCGAGATCTTCCCAATTGGATTGTAAAACTTCACTTAAAGCGGCTGTCTTATCTGCTACATTCAGTGCTTTTTTTAAGCGTACTTCATTGGCATAAGGCGTGTGAATGATGCGAATGGGAAAAGGAATATGGGCCAATTGCAGCTCTATGAAGCCTTCTACTGACTTTGTAAGAGTATAATATTCCTTTTCTTCTAAAGGTTGAACCACTGTATTGGGCAATCCTACTAGAAGAATTCCACTAGCTCGTGCTAGAGGATCTGGTGCGTCAATTCGCTCTGGACTATCGTGATTCCCAGCGATTGCCAAAACCGGACGACGACCATTTTGCGTTAATCGACGCAAGGTGCGATAAAATAAATCTTCTGCCTCCGTTGGAGGATTAAATGCATCAAACAAATCTCCAGCAATGACGATCATATCTGCTTGTTGTTCGTCCGCAACAACACAGATTTCATCGAGTACTTCACGTTGCTCTTCTATACGCGAAAAATTGTCTAATCGCTTTCCTAAATGCCAATCTGCGGTATGTAATATCTTAACTTTCATCCTTCCCTTTTGTTTACCTCTCAAAGATAAAAGTTATATCGGGGAATCGCTAGTGTTTTTAATGATTGGTGAGCGGTGATCAGAGATCGGTGATAAAAACTTTTTTTGTTATATCTAGCAAACAAAAAAAGGTTTATACCAGTAAATGGTCTAATTTTACACCAAAACACCAGTATGAAAAAGATTATACCCTTTATCCTTATCCTCCTTCTTATTATTTCTTGTCAAAATAAGAAAACCCTAGATCCAGTAGCCCTAGCAGATGCCTACGATGAGATCAATATTGTGTACGACAGAATAAACAGTGCTTTACTCAACAAAGACGGAATCTTGTTATACGATAATTTAGATCAAGAGTCTATTGCATACTATGAAGAAATATTGACGGCAGTTAAAGCTAAAAATATAGAGGGGACTTTAGTGGATCAAATGAATATCGCTAATGGTTTGCTTCTATTGAGTGATGAGGATTTACAGACCACGGATACCAAGAAATTTGTTGAAATTTTATTTTTAAACTCTGCCGTGGATGAGAAAAAGATAGAGGTACTTTCTAGTGCTGTGCTTTCTAATTTGGATATTGAAGAGGACAAAGCCACAGGAACTATTTTTGGTCTACAACCAGCTCATTTTTATAAAGAAGAAGGACAGTGGAAATACAGTATGCTTGACTCAAGAATAATCTCAGAAACGGTACTAAGAGATGCTCAAAAAGCAAACGAAATGACAAATAAAGAACTGTTAATCATGTTATTGTCTGCAAATGAATTTAAAACAAATCCCAATATCAAACGCGATTTTAAAGAAGTTTTCAACCTCATACAGGAAGAAAGACAAATACGTGCAGATAAAGCATAACTAAACTAGACGAACACACATCAAAACAAAAACCGTTGTCTTAAACAAATTAACCTTGTAAGACAACGGTTTTTTTATTGTGGTTTGATTCCTTAAGCTATAGTACCTTGTGACTAGTCATCCTCGTATATTTTTATAAGCTCTACTTGCTCACCATTCTCCCATAAGGATTCAATCATCAAGGTCCCGGTTGAATGATACTCTTTGACAATACCCTCCTTTTTTCCCTTGATAAAAATAGCCTCAGTACTTAGATAGCCATTTTTGTAGTAATCTTTGTACAAGCCTTCTTTTAAGCCCTCATTCCAATTTGCTTCTTCTCTTATTTTTCCATCCTCAAAATACCCAATAAAAAAGCCTTGTTTCTTTCCCTTTATAAAAAGACCTTTCTCATAAAGTTGTCCATTTTCATAAAATGCTTGATGCAATCCGTCTTCTTTTCCTTCTTTAAACGGGGTCTCAGCAGCTAAATCTCCATTGGGATAATATGCTTTAAAAACCCCTATTTTCAATCCCTTACTCCAATAGGAGTGTTCTCTCACCTGCCCATCTTCATAATAAACAAAGGTTTGTCCCTCTTTCTTTCCGTCTTTCAACTTTCGCTCTTCCCATACTTGTCCATTTTCATAGTAGGAAGTAAAAAAACGATCGAGTTTTCCCTCTTGTAAGTAGCCTTCTTCTTTTAGGGCACCGTTGTCATGATATTGTTTGACAATCCCTGTATAAGGAGTTTGTTGATTCAGTTCGAAATACATTCCGTCTCTAAGCTCGAGTTGATTGAAGTCAATTTCTCTTTCTTTACAACTAAGCAAGATAGAAACGATAGTCAAAAGCAGTGAAATTTTTTTCATCCGTATTTATAAAAAGTAAAGACTCTTGACAATTCATTGTAAGAGTCTTTAAAATTATTAAATCAAATTGGTAGTTTATACTTTATATCTCACATCCATCAGGACCACATGCATTAGCATCTGTATTGCCTTTCATTTCAAATTGTGGTTGACTTTCTTGGTATGCTTGTGTAATTGCTTCGGCAAAGGTATCAATCGGTTGAGCACCTGAAATACCGTATTTTCGATCGATTACAAAGAACGGCACACCTGAAATTCCCAATGTTTGTGCTTCTTCTATATCATTTTTAACTTCCTGTGTTTGCGCTTCACTGTTTAACAAAGCAACTACATCGTCTTTATTCAAGCCAATATGCATCGCTAGTTCTGTTAATACTTCTATTTTCCCTACGTTTTTTCCTTCCGTAAAATGAGCGAAGAACAAGGCCTCTTCCATTTCATTTCCCTTACCTTGACTTTGTGCAAAGTGAATCAAACGATGCGCTCTGAAAGTATTCACAGGAATAGAAATATCCTGTTTGAAATCAATTCCTACAGCTGATCCCGCTTGTTGTAAGTGATTCATCATGCCTTCTATTTGCTCTTTCGGCATGCCTTTTCTATTCACTAAATAATCAATTGTTGATTGAGATGCGCCTTCTACAGGTAAAGTAGGATCCAATTGAAAACTCTTCCATTCTACTTCTATTTTGTCTTTAAAAGGCAATTGTTCCAATGCATTTTCGAAGTGTTTCTTTCCTACATAACAAAAAGGACACATCACGTCTGACCATATTTCTACTTTCATATTTCTACTTTTTTAAAATTAATGAGAAGCTTTTTTTCCTACCCCTATCCTTCAAATATACGATTTACCTCCCACTTTAACCTACACCTTTAACAGTTACCAAGGGGTTATCACGATCAAACAAGCTGATATAAAACTAGTAGCTTACAAATTGCTCATTTTTAATTTAACAACGCTAATTTATATTAACATTTTTTTAATATTTTTAACCCAACTAAAAACAACTGCAAATGATGAAACAACTTTACTTATTTTTTCTCTTTTTGTTTTCCCTTTTTATTTCTTACGGACAAGCATCTAAGAGCGTGTATTTTATTGGCAATAGTTATACGTACTCCAACGATCTTCCTAATCTGATCAAAAAAGTGGCAGAATCAACTAATGATGCACTTTTCTTTGAACAAACAACACCAGGGGGAGCTAGTTTACAAAATCATTTATACAATCAAGAAGTAACGGATAAAATCAATAGTCGATCTTGGGATTATGTTGTTTTACAAGAACAAAGTCAACGTCCTGCGCTAGACGACAGCTATACTTTTCCATACGCGGCTGTTTTAAACGATCGCATTAAAAACTCCTCCCCTTGTGCGAAGACGTTATTTTATATGACCTGGGGATACAAAACTGGGGATCAAAGAAATTGCGATGCTGGTTTAACGCATATGTGTACGTACGAGAGAATGGATGATAAAATCTATGATTCTTATATGCTTCTAGCGACAGAAAACCGAGCGCATGTTTCACCTGTAGGAAGAGTTTGGCGAGCAATTCGTCAACAATATCCAACGTATGAATTGTACGTATCTGATAATTCGCATCCCTCTCCTTTGGGGTCTATGGCTGCAGCATATACTTTTTATACGATCATATACAAAAAGGATCCAACCTTAATTTCCTTCAAAGGTTCTCTTTCAACAGATCAAGCGAATAACATAAAGCGAATTGTAAAAGAAATCGTTTACGATGACCTTGAACGTTGGTTTGTAGGTGTGCACTACAACAATACTAAATTTGAATATGAGATTACCGATTCAGCGACAGTACACTTCACCAATACGACACCAAACACGACAAGCACAACATGGGATTTTGGCGATGGGACAACAGCAACAGAATTAAATCCCGTTCATACCTATACAGAGACTGGTCAATACACCGTTACGGCTACCGTCACGACTTGCAATGATACGTACACCTATCAAGATACAATTACCATTGAGAATTTGAGTCTGTTGAAATTTGACGATGCAAATTTTGCCATTTACCCTAATCCAGCACAAGATTACCTTATTGTTCAGACGGATTTAACAGTAACTTTTCAGATTTATGATCTTGCGGGGAAAAGCGTATCTACTGTAGTTGACGCACAAGAAGGCTTCTACAAACTAGACGTTCGCCACCTGGCGAAAGGCACGTATTTATTGCGAATAAAAACGACAAATGGACAAGAAAACTACCGATTTGTATTAAAATAATCTACATATTTAAGGAAGGAAAATAAATCTTTCACTTTTTTTACCTAGATTTACAACTGTGTATAAATTAATTATTAATTCACCTTATACATTTTTATACAGTTGTCAATTTATTACCCAACCATCAACTTTATAGAGTAAAGAAAAGGAAGCCATGAGCTTCCTTTTTTCTATGAGAACTTAATCGTTCTATCCGTCTTAGAGTATATTCAAATCTCAGACCATTCGTTCACCTTTTTTATATGGCTACTTTGCATAATGTATGTCCGATATTATTTGAAGTTAAATAATTCGATCAAAAGTATTTCTATTTTCCTTACTTTTGTTTATACAAATTCTATTCACTAAAAATAACAAATAAAAATGAGAAGATTGACTATAAAAAATATTGGTCCAATTAAATCAATTCGCCTTGATTTAAAACGCATCAACGTTTTAATAGGTCTTCAAAGCTCTGGAAAAAGTACAATTAATAAAATTGCTTGTCATTGTTCTTGGGTAGAAAAGGAAATTTACATCAATCAATCTCCTAGAGATTTTGAATTTGAATCCTATTTTGAGAATCAATTAATAGAGTTTCATAAACTTGAAGGATTTATGAATTCAAAGTCTTTTATTGAATTTGAAACCGATTTTATGCATTTCAGCTATTCAAAAAAAGAGAGTAAATTCTCATTTAAATGGAAATCAGAAGAAGCTCGTTTACAATATAGAAGAACAAAAACTTTATACATTCCTGCAGAACGTAATATTGTAGCTGTTATCCCTAATTGGTTTGATATTAGATTAGATAACTCTAATCTAAGAAGTTTTATGTCCGCTTGGCAAGAGGCAAGAAATTTTTATAATACATCATCGTTTCCCATACTGAACTTAGGTGTGGAATATGTTTATAACAAAAAAACAAATACAGATCAATTAACTTTGACAGAGAAAGGAAAGAAGATTAGTTTAAAAAATGCATCAAGCGGTCTACAATCTCTAATACCTTTATGTACTCTAATTGGCTATACAACTAAAGAAATTTTTATAGAGAAAAACAAGAATAGCATTCATTATGATAGTATTATTAAAGGACTAAGATTAGATATACAAAAGTATTTATTGAACTCTATAGCTGTTTTAGATGAACTCTATAAAAAAAATCAAAATGAAATTTTGAATACCCATTACAAATCTAAATTACAAGATTGGAATTTTGAATTTAATACGGAACAACGTCAAAGCACTTTTGAGTATATTTTAAATCATATCGAAAACACTCAACAATCTAGTATCTTTTTAGAAGAACCAGAAGTCAACTTATTTCCTACCACTCAAAGAGAACTTGTGAAGTATTTGATCCAATCAACCTATCACAATGAAGAAGGGAGAGCGCATAATTTGTTTATCACTACGCATAGTCCTTACATCTTGACTACGTTAAACAATTTGATTTATGCTCATGATTGTGCAAAAAACAGTGAAGAAGTAAAAGATATTCTTGCTGAAGATTATTGGGTAAACTTTGATGATGTAGGTGTGTGGTTTGTAAAAAACGGAATGATTGAAGATATCTTAGATCAAGAAGAAAGGCAAATTGATGCAACCAAGATTGATGAAGTGTCTCAACTTTTAAACGATGAATTTGACAATCTTTTAAATACGCAATATCATGAGGTTTAATCAACGATATACCTCATCTATCTATTGTCAAGACAATCGTAGAACACTTGTCTTAGAAGAAACAAAAGGAGTGCAATATATTATATCAAATTCTACACCATTAGACTATATTGTTTACAACGTAGATGGTGGCCTGATCAATAACAACAGAACTAAACAATGTGATTTTGCAATCTACATCCCATCCTCTAATACTGTGCGATTTATCGAACTCAAAGGGAGTAATGTAGAAGACGGAATCGAACAGCTTTTACAAACGATTCAAGTATTAGTCACAACACCACGTATTGAAGTTTCAAGACTACAAGCTAGAATTATTAGCAGAAAAGCAAAATCTCCTGCACTGCGATCAACTAAGAGAACTAAACTAGAAAAACTAGTTAAAGCACATGGAGGTGATTTGCTCTTCAAAAACATATCCTTTACGGAAGCGATCAATTAGAAAAGGAAGCCATGAGCTTCCTTTTTTTTGACCAAAACATTTATAAATTACGTGTTATACCTTTGCGTTTTTACTTCACCCAAGTGTCTTTTCCTGCGATAATTCCAGAAATTAAAAGCGTAGCAGACATGAGTAACAAAAACACAAGGGAATACATCCAATCCTTGGAAAGATCAAATAATGCTCCAAAAATAGGAGGTCCACACGCGGCAATTAAATACCCAAAAGACTGTGCCATTCCCGACAACTCCGCTGATTGTACGGTACTTCTCGTACGCAATACAAAGAATAACATAGACAAACTAAAAGCTAAACCACTCGCTAATCCGATAAGAATACACCAAAGAATAATATAGTCCGTACGGAAAAGTAAGATACCTCCGATTCCAATTATAAACAGCACACCTACAGCAGCGGACAATAGTTTTTGGTTGTTCATTTTACTGGCAATAATGGCTCCTATGAACGTCATTGGCAATTGAGCGAATTGTACATAAGACAAGATCCAACCCGAATCTTCTACAGACATTCCCCAAGTTTGCATTACTTTAGGTAACCAAGCAGCTAAACAGTAAAATAGGAGTGACTGAACCCCCATAAAAACAGTTACCGCCCATGCTAAGCTCGACTTATACAGATTTACGGTTTGTTCTTCTACAGCAAAATCCCCTTTTACCGTATCTTTTTTCTTCTTTTTTACTTGGGGAAGCCACACGAAAATTGTTACAAAAGAAAGTACCAACCAAATACCGATTGATCCCTTCCATCCCATTGTCGTATAAGAACCCAAACTAATACTGAATCCAGCGGCTAACGCTGCGGTTAAATTCATGGCAACGGAATAAATCCCCATCATACTGCCTACTTTATGTGGAAAGTTGTTTTTGATAAACGCAGGCATTAAAACATTTCCCACAGTAATGGCCGTTCCTACCAAAGCAGCACCTAGAAAGAGAGAAACAATATTTCCCAACGGACGAATCAACAATCCCACACTCAACAAAATCAAGGAAATCAACAAAACGATTTCCATGCCGTATTTTCTAGAGAACTTAGGTACAATCCCCGATAAAAAGGCAAAAGCCATCAGGGGAATAGTCGTTACCAATCCTGCTGTTGTATTAGATAAAGCCAATGATTGACTTATTTCACCAATAACAGGTCCTACAGATGTTAAAGGTGCACGGAGATTTGATGCAATAAAAATCACACCCAGCAACATTAAAATTTCTTTCGTTTTTGAAACTTTTTCTCCTTCGTTTCCTATCCTATTATTCATATTTATTTGATGCGTTTGTTTTACAGGTTCAAAAGTAATAGGAAATAAATGATTATATTCGCCATATATCATAACTAAAACGACAAGTATGGTTGGACCAGAATTAGTAGATCAAGTCAAAAAAAACGGTTTTGTTTGGCATGCAGAAAATTGGAAACACAACAATGAATTTCACCAGCACCACAAGGCACAGCTTGTCTTTGTTGAATCGGGTTATCAATACTTACACACGTCAAACAATCAATTTTTACTACCTCAACATCACGCAGCATGGATTCCTTCAAATCTTCCACATAAAACAACAGCTGCATCCGAATCTGTTTCTTTGAGAACCTTGTATTTTAATACGGATGATATGCCTCCCTTTTATGACGATTTGTATCTATTTTCCGTTCCTCCTGTGTTGAAAGAGATGATTATGTACACCGAAAAGTGGTCGTTGAACATGGAATATCGCCAAAGTGAGCAGACCTTCTTACTTGCCATTTTAGAAGAACTTCCTTCTTTCATTCAGGAGTCCATTCCCTTGATTACGCCTGTCCCTAAATCACCTAATTTACTAGCCGTAACAGCTTATATCCATCAGATGTATAGCAAGCCTATTTTGGTTGAAGAATTAGCCTCTAAGGGCTTTGTTAGCATACGCACATTAGAACGTCAATTCAAGAAAGAAACGGGTCTTAGTTTGGCGAAGTACATTCAGATGGTACGCATTATCAAATCACTTGAATTACTCAGTGAGGGGCAGTTGAATATAGGAGAGATCGCCCTTCAGGTTGGTTATAGCAGTGCCCAATCCTACAGCAATGTTTTCACTAAATTACTAGGTAAACGTCCAAGCGACTATTTCGAATCAGATCCAAAATAACACCATAAAAAAAGGTCAACTTTTAGAAGTTGACCTTTTGTGTATGAATTAGTTTTCTACTGGTAAGAAATTGTATTCTTTTGCGTAGAACAACATTTGCTCTTCAAATGTTTTCGGTTGTTTAATTACATAATCCGTAACTTCTCCCTTATCATTTGTAACAGGTACAATATAAGGGTTTACGAATCCTCTATAAGGAGCAGAATTAAACTTCGCATTGCGTTCCAATACTTCCTTGTGAATCGCTTGATCTACTTTTACACCGTATGTTTCTACTAATGCTTTAGCAGCTTTGTAATCACCTTCAGATTTAATACGCTGCGTTTCTTTTAGTAAATCACCGAATAAAGCGTGTAATTTTTCATAGTCTGTGATGTTAAAATACGTTTTTCCATCTCGTACTACTTTTTCAATTACATTGTCTTTTTTTCCTTTTTCAAAAACCCAAGCACTCACCCATTGACGGTTTCTCATATGTGCTTCTTCGATATCTGCACCTGGTTCTAAACGCACTAATTGCGTCATCAAACCATTTCTGATATAACCATCATAAGCAGCCATACCTACAGCTTTCCAATCTTCTACCAGTCCAATCTCTTGTAACTTAGGATTGTATAAATAGAACAACCCTACTAAATCAGCACGTCCTTCTTCTAAAGTAGAAGCATAACTTTTTAGTGTTTCTTTTGGTTGACCAATACCAGGATTGATTTGTCCAGAAGCATGTCCGATTACTTCGTGTAAAGCCGTGTGCAACTTATCTGCCAACTCACCATATTGTTCTTCTAATTTCACTTCCTCCTCATCGTGTGCAAATTCTTTCAATTTACCCGATCCACCAGCGTGGTTGTATGAATCAATGATATTTCCTAAAGAGATGGACTTAGATCCGTGTTCAGCTCTAATCCAATCAGCATTTGGCAAGTTCACCCCAATTGGTGTAGACGGCGATGAATCACCAGATTCAGAAGCAACTATTACCGTTTTATAGGTTACCCCTGTTACATTCTTCTTCTTGTGTTCTGCCATTAAAGGTGAGTTATCTTCAAACCACTGTGCTTCTTTAGAAAGTACTTCCATTTTCTTAGACATATCAAAATCTTTGATTTGTACTACACTTTCGTAAGAGGCTTTGTGTCCTAATGGATCATTGTACACTTCAATAAAACCATTGTTATAATCGATATTACCATCTGTGGCAGCAACCCACGCAACGTTGTAGTCGTCCCATGTTTTGAGGTCACCCGTTTGGTAATATTGGATCAATAACTTCAAAGCATCTGCTTGTTTTTGATTTTCAGCCACAGTAACTGCTTTTTCCAACCAGAAGATAATTTTATCAATTGCTTGACCATACATCCCCCCGCTTTTCCAAACTTTTTCAACTAGTTTTCCGTTTTCTTTTACCACCTTAGAATTCAGTCCTGTTGACAAAGGGCGCAAAGGATCTGGGCTTTTCATATTGTTGTAGAATGCCTCTACCTCAGCTTCAGAAATTCCCTCTCCATAGAAGTTTACTGCAGATCCTTCTACTAGACCTTTCGCTAAATCTAAATTTACTTTTTTACTGTCCACGTCATTGAAAAGAATATCCACAACCGCAGCATCTAGTGGCGTATTTGTAGCTTCTAACAAAGAGGTAAAGTACGCTTGTGTAAACGCAGGTTTAATCTTGTCGTTGGAATAATGATGGTGAATACCATTAGAAAACCATACTCTCTTTACATATACCACAAAATTTTTCCAATCCTCTGATTCCTTATCCCCAGCATAATTTTCATAGATGCTCTCTAAAGCCTTGCGAATTTTTAGGTTGTGTTTGTAGTTTTGGTCCCAAATAATATCTCGTCCTGCATATCCAGCTTGACTTAAATAGTATACCAATTCCTTCTCTTTTAATGTCAAATCATCCCAACCTGGAATTTGATATCTCAAAACTTCAATATCAGCAAATTGATCTACACTAAATTCAAAATTTTCAACTGCTTCCACCGTATCTTTTTTGTTTTCTTCTTTGTTTTTTCCGCATGATAATGCCATTGCCGAAGCCAATACAATACATGCCATTGTGTTTAATTTCATAATCTGTGCTTTATTCGTCTTTCAACAAATATATAAAAAACGGTTATACCCTCGCCTTTTATCCCGGTCAAAAAACAAGATTCTATTTTTTTTCTTCTATTTCTTTAAATAATCATCAGTAAAATGCGAATCTGAACTTGGATTATTAAATTTTTCTTGATTGTAATCGTTGGATTTGTTGCGGGGAATCGAAAGAGATTGCCATTCTTTATTTTTAATGAGTTTTCCCAAGAAAACAACTTGACCAATATGGTAAGGATAGTGTGCTAATTGACGATAAAGCGCCTCTCCTACTGTGTGATCTTGATTTCGAATTTTGACCATGGCGTTTACATTATCTTCTGTAATAGCATCAATCACTTGAAATAAAATAGACCAGCCTTTATCCCAATTGCTAATCAATTCATGACGATCATAAACCCCAGTAGCAAATTCACTATCGCGATCCCTCCATGGTTTTTCGCCATCTTCTGTAAAGAAATTAGTAAAACGAGAAGCTAGATTTCCCGTTATATGGCGCATCAACATGGCAATAGAATTACTTTCCTCGTTGTATTGCCAATTCAACTCCTCCTGAGAAAGAATTAAAATCGTTTTATCTGCTAGCATACGGTAGTATTCAAACTGCTTGCGAATGCCTTGTACCTCCTGTATTGTCATGGTGCGTTATTTTTGTTTAGTATTTTGATTTCCACTAATTTAATTTATTTATAAGAAAAATAAATGCTTTTTTATAAAAATCAAATACTCCATTTTCATTTCTATGAAGTTTTTCTTTTAATTCTAAATTTCCTCCAATATTCCATTAATTTTAATGTCTAATTTACTTATTTGGCACAGTAATTGTGATTCAAGTAAAAACTTTTTTTCATACTACTTTTGCCCTATACGCCCCCCAAATATCGTATAGGGCATTTTTTTATCAGAAAAAGGAAAAAATAGAACTAAATCCCAAGTGAAAAACGAAAAACAGCAAAACTATTTCTTTACTTTGTGGAAACTCCTAAAAAAGATTTCAATATGTTAGCTGAAATGGAACGCACGTATTTTCGATTTCTAACCTCCAACGATGCACAAGCACTTTTCGCTATTTACTCTGATAAAGATGCGATGCAATATCGAACAACACTTCCTTTTGAAACGATGGAGGAGGTACAAACCTACCTTGAGCAAGTAGAGCGAGAAAATGCATCAGGTAAAAAATTTCGCTGTGGATTTGTTCATCGTGAAACCCAACAATTGATGGGAACAGCAGTTTATACACTTGTTGATGATACAGCTGCTGAAATTGGTTTCTCCATTGGAAGAGCTTTCTGGAAAGGTGGTTATGGTACAGAAGGCACGTTGGGATTAATAGAATTGATCAAACAACAACACCCCCAAGTTAAACGCATTCTCGCAGTTGCACAAACTCCCAATGAAAAATCTGTGCGCATGATCAATCGCATGAATTTTTCGTTTATTGAAGCAAAAGAAAACAAGAGCTACTTTGAGTATTTTTTGTAATCGATTAACTGTTAGCAGTTAGAAGAGAGATTGGTGAATTTTGATACATTTTTTTAGCTCTAACTCCTCATCAACTCACCTTCTAATCAACTCACCTTCTCACAACAAAAAAATTACCTAGCCCGATTTATTCCAATAAATTTGCAGTAATTAAATACCACTATGTCTTTATTTTCCCGATCCGCGCATCCGATATACAACCTTCAATTTATGCTGGTTTGTTTAAGTTCGCTGTTATTCTCTGCTAGTTTCAATATGCTAATTCCAGAATTACCTGATTACTTATCGAGTTTAGGTGGAGCAGAATACAAGGGGTTAATCATTGGTTTGTTTACTATTACAGCGGGAATTTCAAGACCTTTTAGTGGAAAGTTAACCGATAAAATTGGACGTGTACCTATCATGGCGATTGGTTCTATTGTCTGTTTTATTTGCAGCTTACTTTATCCGATTTTAACTACCGTATCGGGTTTTTTATTTCTGCGTTTGTTACACGGATTTTCAACTGGTTTTAAACCGACAGCAACCGCGGCTTATGTAGCAGACATTGTTCCGAAAGAACGCTGGGGAGAAGCCTTAGGCTTACACGGGATTTGTTTTAGCACAGGAATGGCTATTGGTCCAGCTATTGGAAGTACAATCAAGATCTATACCTCCATTAATTTTTTATTCTATACCTCTGCTCTATTTGCTTTATTGTCTATTCTTATTTTACTCAATATGAAGGAAACATTAAAGGTGAAAGAAAAATTTTCCTTCTCTCTCTTTAAGATTTCGCGCAAAGATCTGTTTGACTTTAATGTATTACCCGCTGCCTTAGTTACGTTTCTATCCTATATTGCCTATGGAGTTATCCTTACGTTGATTCCCGATTGGACGGGACATCTCGGTATTGAAAACAAAGGTGTTTTCTTTATGATCTTTACCGTTTCTTCTTTATTGGTTCGCTTTTTTGCAGGTAAAGTATCCGATCAATATGGTCGAGTACTCATTATCAATATTGGGTTGGTTTTACTTATCCTCTCACTTTTGATCATCGCCTTTTTCCAGACAGTTAACGGCTTGTACATGGGAGCCTTTATGTATGGTATTTCGTTGGGAATCTTATCACCGGCGTTAAATGCTTGGACGATCGACTTTAGCTCACCTGACCAACGAGGAAGAGCCGTTTCGACCATGTATATCGCTTTAGAAGCTGGAATTGGTG
Source organism: Myroides sp. C6-3 (assembly GCF_050522425.1). NCBI lineage: Bacteria > Pseudomonadati > Bacteroidota > Flavobacteriia > Flavobacteriales > Flavobacteriaceae > Myroides > Myroides sp. C6-3. Next base: position 26,957 of record NZ_JBMVQP010000001.1, read on the forward strand.
GAGGCGCTTTCGCCGCTGGGTGGTATTACAAGGATCACATCGAACATATTCCCATAATCATGTATGTCAGTACCGCAATTATTATCTTGAGTTTAGTCTATATGTTTTCTAGAAAATTTACAGTAAAGTAGGTAGTGAGCTTTGTGCGTGGTGAAGTTTGTGCGTTGTGGGAACACAATCAACAAACAAAAAAAGCTTTTACAAAAAATATTTAGTGGGTGTTACCCCCGTGTGGTTTTTGAAAAACTCAATAAAAGCACTGTCTGAAGAAAATTCTAATTGGGTACTAACATCCGAGATGATTTCGCTTTCTGCTAGGAGTTCAATGGCGCGATACAGCCTCCATTGTTGGCGCCAAGCTTGATACGTCATCTTCGTTTCCCGTTTAAATATGCGGGTAATCGTTTTTTCGCTTGCTCCGACGCGATGCGTGAGTTCCTTTAAAAAAGGAGGAACTTTTTTTTCGATCATAAAAGCGGTCATCAGTGATTGAAGCCGATAGTCAGAAGGAATTTCTAGGGCATAAGATTCTTCTTTAGCATCTTGGAATTCATCCCAGAAGACACGTAAAATATGCTGTTGTTGCTCCGTAGGGGTACCTTTCCATTCCCACCAACAAATGCGTTCAATAATTTCCGCTAACAATGAGGACACGCTTCTTACTTGCAAGTTTAAATCATCCAATTGCAGTTGATCTACAGCTAAATAAATCGATCGATAGGCCACTACATTGCGAAACGTCACCCGATGTTCAAGTCCTGCTGGTATATACAATAACTTTTGTGGGGGCAAAATCACCTGGCGATTTCGCGTTAATAAAGTCATACATCCACTAGAAGCATAGAGTATTTGGGCGTGCTTTTCATGGCTGTGAAAACCCGAATCATGCTGTACTAAATCCGAAGCTAAGCCAATAACATCTTGATTGATCGCTTCTAAATTTAATTCTTGTTCCCTAGTTAAATACGCCATTTGTCCGTTTTTTGATATTTTTTGTTTTTATACTGTTATAAAGATAAGGGGAATTAGGCAGAATTTTGCAGGAGAAATTCAAAAAGAAATGAAAACAAAAGTACAATTGAGCTTTATGGTTCTATTAATGATGTTTCCACAATTTGTTGAGACCATCTATAGTCCAGCTTTACCGAGCATTACTCAACACTATCAAGTTACAGAAACCAAGGCCTTACTGACAATTAGCACCTACTTTATAGCGTTTGCATTAGGGGTTATTTGGTGGGGAATACAGAGTGATTATATAGGAAGAAGAAAAGCGATGATATGGGGATTAACAACGTATATGGTAGCATCCCTCATGGCCTTGGTTGCGCCGACTTTCGAAATCGTACTTGCGGCTAGAGTCCTTGCGGCTTTCGGTATTGCAGTAGGATCAGTCATTACCCAAACCATGATGCGCGATGTATATACGGGTGTGGAACTCAACAAAGTCTTTTCTATTATGGGAATTGCTTTGTCGATCAGTCCTGTTATAGGACTGTTACTAGGGGGAATTACAGTTTCAACCTTTGGCCATGTTGGTGTATTTGCCCTACTGGCGTTACTCGCTTTGTTCCTCGTCGTAAAGGCGCACTATCAATTGCCTGAAACCAAGCAAACCAAAGAGAAAATCACCCTACGTATCCTGCTTCAACTTGCAAGAAAAATATATACAGATCGCAGTATTTGGCGTTTTGCACTCTTAGTTATGAGTTATAATGTCATGTTATTTAGCTACTATTCCTTTGCACCTTTTATTTTTGAATCGCATGGGTATGATTCTTCCGTTTATGGATATAGCGGAGTCGTATTAGCCTTAGGATCTTTTCTAGGTAGTTATTTTAATAAAAGCTGTATTAAGCGAGGAGTTGCTAGTAACAGACTCATCTTAGGGTCAGCGGTATTGGCTTTGGCCAATGCGTGTATTGCCGTAATTCTGTTGGATACGATGTGGTTTTTGGTACCAGTCTTACTGATTGTTGCCGCTTTTGGTATCGCGATTCCCAATATACTGAGTCAAGCTCTTAGTCTATACAAAACGGCAATTGGTTCGGCGGGAGCATTATTTGGTCTGCTCTACTACTTACTTATTGGCTTGGGATTATACCTCAGTAGTTTGTTGCCGAATCTAGGCTATGTATTGGTGCTGTTTTCGGGAATTGCGCTGTGCTTAGCCTTGACTTTACCCAGCCAAAAATCCTAGTGATCGCCTGTTAAAGCTAAACGAGTAACGATCGGAAAGTGATCTGAATTTTTAAAATTGCTATACGTTTTAAATGATTTAACACGAATATTTGGATCGACAAAAACATAATCAATACGCATGGGATAATAGGGAAAATCATAACTTTTTCCAAATCCACTTCCTGCTTCTATAAAGGCATCTTTTAGATCGCCTTTAATATTACTGTACACATAAGAAAAAGCGCTATTATTCATATCGCCGCAAATTACTTTGCGGTGAGTAGCGTCTTTCATATGCGATTGAATTAACTCCGATTGCAGTTGCTGTTCCTTAAAGGCACTAGAGATACGCTTAAAAATACGCTTTGATTTTTCTTCATCTAATTTCTCGTGAATATCCGGACTAATACTAATCGACTGCAAGTGAATACTATATACGCGAATCGTATCAGACTGGATGAGTACATCGGCAAAAATCACATTGTTATTTGAATTGGGAAGATTAATTTCTCCCTTATCAATAATGCGATGTTTGGAATAAATAGCCTGTCCAGTCATGATTTTATCACCATGAGAGACGATGTATTGATACGGATACTGTTTAAAATCTAAAGCTGCACTTTTTGAGTATTCTTGCAAGCACAGGATATCAGGATCTTGTAAATCAATGAATTCTTTGATTTTTTGTGGAACAAATTCATCGGGAATCCATTTAAAAAGATTGAATAGGCGAACATTATAGGTCATCAATACAATATCATCGGATGCCGTAGGTTCATTTTTTCCGGTAATCTTATAGAATTTCGTAATAAAAGTAACACCTAAAAGCAAAATTAAAGCCGATAAGATCACTTGTTTTTTCACTTGAATACTCCAATAGACTAGGAAGAAAAAGTTCACTAAGAGCAACGAAGGAAGCATAAGAGTAAATACAGAAAGGAAGGGAAACAACTTAGGTGCTAAAAAAGGCAATAGATAGCCCAATAACGTTCCGATCGCCACCAGAACATTAAGGAAAAATACAACTCTATTAAACCAAGATAGCTTTTTCATCTCTTACTTCTTTCCTTGACGAAAAAGGAACTCTTTTTCATCTTTATTTAAACTTTCGTAGCCGGACTTACTGATCTTGTCTAAGATAGTGTCGATTTGCTTTTGCGCTGATTCTTCTCTATTAACGTTTTTATCTCCTTGTTTATTGACATAAACCTTCTTAAATGTCGATTTATTTTTTGCGCTCTTCTTTTTTTGTTTAGCGAGATCCACGCCGTTCTTCAACAAAGCGATATAACCAAAGCCAACTAAGGCACCACCTAAATGCGCCAAATGTCCTCCTACATTACTAGATGAAAGTTGAAAAAGGTCAATTATAATAATCACAGCAGCGATATAGATCATTTTTACTCTTCCGATCAAAGCCAATCGCACCTCCATCTTTGGGGCAAAACTAGCCACAGCAATTAAAGGAGCCATTACCGCAGCAGAAGCGCCTACTAAGCCGTAGCCCATCGAGAAAAAGAAAGACGATAGGTAGTATAGCAAACTTCCACCCAGTGCACCTACAAAATAGACAAACAAGAATTGTCTCGTAGTAAAAAAAGTAAAGAAGAGATTGCTAACAAAAAAGAGCATAATCATATTCAGCAGTAGATGCCAAATATTCGCATGCACAAAAGAATAGGAAATAAATGTCCAAAAACGCATGAACGTCTCTACCCCATCTGCGACAAAAGCCACATAGGGAAAAATGCTGTGATATACAGCTGTTGCGAGAATTGATAGTCCATATAGCAAGACAAAGACAACAATATTCACGATAATAAGTAGTTGTACTTTATCGCCTAAGTTGATCTTGCGCTTTACATCCTCTATTGCTTTCATTTTACAAATCCCAACGATTTTGGTTGAACTGATTTTTCTTCCAGTAACGCACGAGTAAGAAACCCGTCAATGCCCCACCGACATGTGCAAAGTGAGCAATACCTGTTCCCCCGCCAAAAATACTAAATCCTCCTGTTAATCCACCTATTAAATCAATCGCTAAAATACCAGGTACAAAATACTTGGCTTTAATTGGTACGGGAATAAACATCATCATCAGTTCCGCATTAGGAAACATATAAGCAAAGGCAACTAAAAACCCGTAAACGGCTCCTGAAGCTCCAACAACTGGCGTATTAAAAGCAGCAATCATTGCACGCAAATCGCCAGAACCTAAAACAGATTCCCACCCCGTGTTGTACATTCCCTTTTTCAATAAGCTGTAAATTTCTCCTTCTTGGTAGCCTGCGGCTATAAGTTGATTTACACCGTGAGATACCGAATAGTAATTTACTCCCATATGCAACAAAGCGGCCCCAAATCCAGAGATGAGAAACAGCGCATACAAGCGTTTTGTTCCAAAAATCATCTCCAAAGTTGAACCAAATGAGAATAGCGCAAACATGTTGAAAAAGATATGCATCATTCCTCCATGCATAAACATATAACTCAACGGTTGCCAAAATTGAAATTTAGCATTTCCAAAATAGTACATCGCTAAATAATCATAAGTTGCAGGTACGAGCATGCTTCCTACGAAAAAAAGGATGTTTATAATCAATAACTGTTTTACTCCTTCTGTTAGTCTCATTACAGTATAAATTTTCGTTCAATATCTTCTACTTTCATCGTGATAAAAGTAGGCTTCATAAATGGTGATATGTTGGGTTCTTTACATCCAAATAAAGAATTCACAATATCCTCTTGTTCGGTTTCATTTAAAATGGTTCCCGATTTTACGGCCAAACTTTGCGCCAAGGTTTTGGCTATGCGCTCTGTTTGAATGTAATTCGTTTCTGGAATTCCCTCCTGAAAACTCATGATCAAATCGTCTAATACAATTTGCGCTTCACTTTCTGCTACATTAACAGGTAAACCGGATAAAATAACGTGATCTTCCCCCATATCTTCAAAGTCAAACCCCATCTGCTTTAAAGAAGTGCGTATTTCTTTTAATAAAACGACTTCATAAGGCGCGTAGTATAAGGTCAATGGAAAAAGTAACTGTTGAGAAACGGCATTGGACTTCGTTATATTTCCAATAAATTTCTCGTACAAAATACGTTGATGCGCTCTTCCTTGATTGATAATCACCATTCCTGATTTAATCGGACTGACGATGTATTTTCGTTGAATTTGAAAGGTACGAGAGGCCACTGTTGTTTCTGTACTTTCGTCAAACAAACTTCCTGTTACCTCTTCTTCTTCAAAGGTAATTCCGCTGACATCTAGTGAACTTCCCTTCCCTTTTAATCCTTCAAAAACTTCTTGCCAAGCCCCAACTTCATTGGCTGATGATTTCTTGATTTCAGTTTTATTGGACTTACTAGCAAAGAAAACGGCTTCATCTGCTTTTCTTCCCTCTTGTTTGAAAGATGAAAAATCAATAGTTGATTTAGCGGTTGTCAGTTTACTTTCAAAGATATCTTCCTTTTCTTCTTCTTCCTCTTCTGGGGCATCTTTTCGCAAAAAAGAGCTCTCTTCAAAGGGGTTAAACCCTCGATCAACAAAATCAGAACGCTCCCCTCGCAAACTACTCGGTGTTTGTTTGAACGGATTGTACACTTCTTCTGTTGGACTAATCCCTTCGTTGGTAAAAGGGTTATAATGGGTGTCAATCTCTATCAAAGGTGTTTCAGCTTCTCTATCCTTAAATTCATACGGAACGTCTAAACCTTCGTCTCGTTGAAAATCAAGCACAGGTGCAACGTTAAATTGCCCTAAACTGTGTTTAATCGACGAGCGCAAAATGCTGTATAGTGCTTGTTCATCATCAAATTTAATCTCCGTCTTCGTTGGGTGGATATTAATATCGATTGAATTTGTTGGCACAGAGAGGTAAATGAAATACGTAGGATGCGTTCCATCTTTTAACAAGCCTTCATAGGCAGCTAAAACGGAATGATGCAAATAGCCACTGCGAATGAATCGATCATTGACAAAGAAAAACTGTTCCCCTCTACTTTTCTTGGCAAATTCAGGTTTACCAATAAAGCCGCGAATCGTTACGATTTCTGTAATTTCCTCAATGGGCACGAGCTTCTCATTGGTCTTTGCTCCAAACACATTGACAATGCGTTGACGCAAGTTAGAACTCGGTAAATTAAACACTTCACTCCCATTGTGAATGAGCGTAAAACTAATATCAGGATGCACTAGCGTAATTCGTTCAAATTCGTCTACAATATTGCGAAATTCAACATTGTCCGATTTGAGGAAATTTCTACGTGCTGGAATATTAAAAAATAGATTTTTTACAGAAAAAACCGTACCAGGAGGCGTTACTGCAACTTCTTGCGTTACTACCTTAGATCCTTCCATAATCAGGTGAGTACCCAATTCACTACCGCGTAAACACGTTTTCAAATCCACGTGTGCAATAGCGGCAATAGAAGCGAGTGCTTCTCCTCTAAAACCTTTCGTATGCAGGGAAAATAAATCTTCTGCTTTGGATATTTTGGATGTAGCATGGCGTTCAAAGGCCATTCTAGCATCTGTTTCATTCATCCCTTTCCCATTATCGATTACTTGAATTAAGGTTTTACCAGCATCCTTTAGCACCAATTTAATTTCGGTTGCTTCAGCATCGACAGCGTTTTCTACCAATTCCTTCACAACAGAAGCAGGTCGTTGAACCACTTCTCCTGCCGCAATTTGATTAGCTACGTGATCTGGTAATAATCGAATACTATTAGACATTTAAAAAAGGAAGATTTTTTTAATTAAAACTTTGAACTCTATGCTTACAAATTTAAAGAAATAAATAGGGGAATTACCTTCTTAACTATTTTTTCACTTATTACATAGACCTGATAAAAAAAAGCCTGCTTTTACACAGGCTTATCTTTATTTTATTATAAACGATTTAAAGCAATCATTTTCAGAGCCGTGACCGCGGCCTCAACCCCTTTATTCCCCATATCTCCACCGCTTCGAGCCAATGATTGCTCTAGGGTGTTATCTGTAAGTACACAGAAGATAACTGGAATATCTGCTATTAAATTCAAATCTTTGATTCCGTGTGTAACTCCTTCACAAACAAATTCAAAGTGCATAGTTTCTCCTTTGATTACACAACCGATCACAATCACGGCGTCTAAATCTTCAAAGCGCTCAATCATTCGTTTAGCACCGAAAACCAGTTCAAAGCTTCCAGGTACATCCCATCGAATTAACCCCTCTTCTTGGAGACCACAATCTAAAAGTGTTTTCTTTGCTCCTTCAAATAAGCCTTCCGTAATTGTATCATTCCAATTTGATACGACAATTCCGACTTTCATGTCTGCAGCTGAAGGTAATTTTGTTTTATCGTAAGCCGATAAGTTTTTATTCGCTGTTGCCATATTATTGAGCAAGACCGATTAAAGACTCAACTAACGTCGCTTCCATAGCTGTTGAATAGTTGTTCTTAACCTCATTAAACATTTTCAACGCCTCCGCTTTCTTACCATCTTCTAAAGCAGCAATACCTGCTTTGTATAAAAATCGAGGTGTACTGAAATCATTTTTGTTGTGTTCTGCTGCTTTTTTATAGTAATCAAAAGCATCTGCATGTTGTCCTAATTCAGAGAAAGCATCTCCAATAGAACCTAATGCCAATGATCCAATCATAATATCAGAACCCAATTTATATTGCTCTAACTGCTCAATTGCTTTTTTAAACTCCCCTTGGTTTAGGTAAGTTGTTCCAGCATAGTAGTGCGCTAAGTTAGCAGATGATGTTCCTTTATAGTTGTCGATGATTCCTAAGAACCCTAATTTACCTTCTCCTCCATTTAAAGCTAAGTTAAATAGATTTTGTTTATCCGCTTCGTTTTTGAAAGCGTCAGTGTAATAAGATTGAGCTTGAAACATCTCATTTGCTGCTTCTTCATTTTTAGGCTCAACTACAAACTTATTATATCCAACATAACCAATAGTAACCAAAGCGATTGCTCCAACGATACCAAAAATTGCTTTTTGATTTCTCGCTACCCAACCTTCCATTTTATTTGCTCCTTGATCTAAGGAATTAAATACCTCTGCCGTAGTACTGTTAGAAGTATCAACTGAACTATACTGATCAAATTCGTTATCTACCGTTTCGTCTTGCGGTTTAGGAGCTTTATAACCTCTTTTATTATAAGTTGCCATGTATAAAAAGTTTAATGAAAGGCAAAAATATGATTTTTATTGTAATATAAAAGTGCTTACTATTAATATTTTTGATAATTTGCAACCAAATTAGACAATACAATCACTCACTCGTTAAAAATACCTTTATTCCCGTGTATTTAAAAAAAATAGATCTTCTAAATTTTAAAAATATTGAAGATAAATCTTTTGAATTTAATGCTAAAATAAACTGTTTTATTGGATTAAATGGCGTTGGCAAAACTAATATACTAGATTCGATCTACTATATCGCTTATGGTCGTAGTTATTTTAATCCTATTGCCGTCCAGAATATCAAACACGGAGCAGATTTTTTTGTTATAGATGGTACTTTTGAAAAAAATGGACAACGCGAGCAGATTTTATGCAGTCTAAAAAAAGGGCAAAAAAAAATCCTCAAACGCAACAATAAAAATTACGAGCGCTTTTCAGATCACTTTGGCTTTATTCCCTTGGTTATTATTTCACCCTCGGATAGCGATCTCATTATTGAAGGTAGTGAAACTAGACGCAAATTTTTAGATAGCGTGATCTCCCAAATGAACAGCAGTTATTTGCAATTGCTTATTCAACATCAAAAGTTGATTACACAACGCAATGCGCTATTGAAAAGCTTTGTAACGAACAATTATTTTGATCGAGACACATTAGAAGTTTACAACGAGCAAATTGAATTAATTGCGCAACCAATCTATGAAATTCGCCGTGATTTCTTACGGGAATTTATTCCGATTTTCAACCATTACCACCAATTGATTACAGGAAATAAAGACGATGTCAACTTAGTTTACGAATCGCAATTAGAACAACACAGCATGCGTGAATTGTTTGCTCAAAATATACAAAGAGACCGAGCTTTACAATATACTTCAGTGGGTATTCACAAGGATGATCTTATTTTTTTACTCAAGGGAAGTCCCATTAAAAAATTCGGTTCCCAAGGGCAACAAAAATCTTTTTTAATTGCCTTAAAACTCGCTCAATTTGAATTCTTAAAGAAGCAACATGGCATTGCGCCAATTTTATTGTTTGACGATATTTTCGACAAATTAGACGAACTTCGCGTGCGACAAATTTTAGAACTCGTCAACTTAGATACCTTTGGGCAAATGTTCATTACAGACACCCATTTAGATCGAACAGAAGCCTTACTCAACTCGATCAACCAAGATTTCAAAATCTTTACTGTAGAATAAAACAAACTGATACAAGAATACGCTATGATTCAAGAAAATGTCTCTCTAAAACCCTATAATACGTTTGGCCTTGACGTAAAGGCTAAGCGATTTGTACAAGTAAACACGCATACTGAATTAACGACAATTATTCAATCTACACCTGGAGAGGACTATTTTATTCTAAGTGGCGGAAGTAATATGTTATTGACGCAAGACCTTGATAATCTAGTTATTAAACTCAATATAAAAGGTATCGAAATCGTTGAAGAAAGCGACGATTTTATTTGGATTGAAGCCAATGCGAGTGAAGTATGGCATGATTTTGTACAATGGACCTTAGCAAGAGACTATGGAGGTTTAGAGAACTTATCGCTAATTCCAGGCCATGTTGGCACTACTCCCATTCAAAATATTGGGGCTTATGGTGTAGAAATAAAAGACACTATGATTCGCTGCAAAGCACTGAATATAAAAACACTAAACATTGAAGAATTCACCAATGCACAGTGCCAATTTGACTATAGAGAGAGTATTTTCAAAAAAGAAGCTAAAGACCAATACATTATTCTATCAGCAACCTATAAATTAACAAAGAAAAATCACCACTTACATACCAACTATGGCGTAATCCACAGCGAACTAGAAAAGATGGGGGTTACAACACCAACGATTCAAGATGTTAGTCAGGCTGTCATAGCGATTCGAAGCAGTAAATTGCCAAACCCAGCAGAACTGGGCAATAGTGGTAGTTTCTTTAAAAATCCGATTATCAGCAATGAGCTATATGAACATTTACGCGTAAAGTATCCGACAATCCCTGCTTATCCCATAGACGAACACAATACCAAAATTCCTGCGGGTTGGTTAATTGAAACCATTGGATACAAAGGCTATCGAATTGGGGATGCAGGAGTACATAGCAAGCAGGCACTAGTCTTAGTTAATTACGGTAAAGCCCAAGGCATCGAAATCAAAAAACTATCCGAAAGTATTCAAAATGAGGTTTTTAACATTTTTAATATTCACTTAGAAGCCGAAGTCAATATCTTTTAGAGGTATTGCACAAAAAAGCGATTATTGGTACCTTTGCTCCTCGATAAAATTGTATACACACCATGCTAACCATCTTATTTTACATACTGATTGGTATTTTACTGTTTCACGCGCTTTATTACGTTGTATTGTACAGCAATATTGCCTTCAATGGAGCCTTAAAAAACAGACCAACCCAACAGAGTATTCCCGTATCTGTTGTCGTGTATATCAAAGATAATGAAGCAGAACTTCCTGCCTTTCTTCAAGCTATACTCACACAAGAGTATGGAACTTTCGAGCTTATTTTAGTCAATAATGCTTCAGAAGATGAGAGTTTAGAACTACTTGAACAATTTGTAGCTCAACACAAATTTGCTCGATTAGTCAACGTAGAAAATAACGAGGCTTTTTGGGGAAATAAAAAATACGCTTTGACCTTAGGCATAAAGATTACCTCATTTGAACATCTTTTGTTTACAGAGCCGAAAACACTTCCCAATTCTCCTCTTTGGATTGCTAGTATGAGTGCACAATTCTCTGCTAAAAAACAAGTAGTTTTAGCCCACACCTCATTAGCGAAGAAGAAAAAAAGCTGGAGCAACAAATATGAGAGGTTTCAATATTTCCTTAAATCACTGCACAATTTTGTGTGGATCGAAATGGGCAAACCCCTTTATGGCAACAGCTACAATCAGGCCTATACGAAAAGTCTTTTTTACAAAGTAAACGGATTCATTAAGGAAATGAAAATCGTTCAAGGGGAAGAACAAGAGTTTATTAGACAAATTGCAACAAAAGCAAATACTGCTCTTACCATAGCTCCCGAAAGCTTAAACACCTTAGAGCAAAAGTCTTCCTGGAGCAGTGCTTTTCAAACGCAAAAAAAATATAGCTTGTTACTCAAACGCCTAGGTATTTTCAACCAACTGAAAGTGCGTTTTTACCACTTTAGTGTTTTGGCCTTTTACGTGGTATTACTCATTCTTTTACTTCATTTACATCTATGGGAAATAGTAGTAGGTATAGTTGTAATTCGATATATAATCACTACCTTCTACTTTGCAAAATTACTGAAGAATTTCCATGAAAAAGACTTGATTTGGATATTTCCTTTTTTTGAACTAATTCATATACTATCTGGTCATTATTTTGCGTTTAAACATTTCATCACACGTAAGAAAATTTGAAAACAAGTGTAACAAATCAAAATATAGAAGCAGCTAAAAGAGGAGATCAATCTGCTTTTACCTCCCTATTAAACCAGTATTGGTCTGAAGTATATCATTTCATTCTAAAACAAGCTGGAAACGAATCAGATGCAGAAGACATTACTATTGAGACGTTCTCTAAAGCGTTTAGTAGCATTGAGTCTTATGACAGTAAGTACGCTTTTAATACGTGGCTCATCACTATTGCCAAAAATGTACATATTGATCTCATTCGCAAAAGAAAAAATGTACACTTTGTGGATATTACGGATGAAGAACAACAATACAACAATATTATTGACGACTCGGAAACCATAGAAGATGAATTAATTCGGGAACAGAATTTAGAAATTTTCAAGAATTACATCCGCCTTTTAAAACCGCATTATCAAGAAGTAATCGAATTGCGTTTCTTTCAAGAGCTTTCTTATAATGAAATTGCCAGTATACTCAATGAACCGTTAAATAATGTCAAAATTAAAATTATGCGCGCAAAAAAATTGCTAGCAGAAATTATTTTAAAACAAATTGATCAGAATTTCACCATTTAGTTGAATAGCTATTGGCGCTGTTCCTTTTGAAGAACAACAATCGAGGAAGAAGTCAAAAAATCCCTTTATATCCCTCCATAGCGCACAAAACTCCCTAAAATCAACATCAAAATACTGATGAGGGTTACAGCAATAATGTGAAAAGTCATTAAAGGCAGTTTTTTACTATTTATTTTTAATCGCGGTAAAACATAGCACTGCGCACTCAAAGCAAATAAAACGATACTGAGCAGACAGAGCAGTTTAAGCGAAACAACTGTTTCAATTGGGGTTTTAAACGCAAACCAAGTTGCTATTTTCACGTTATACACATAAGCCATTCGCACTCCTGTTAGAAGTAGTATAGCTAAAGCTGGCATCCCTAGCCATTCATATCTACGTTCAAAATTGAATAGCATCGCAATGTTCTTTTCCTTCCAAACTTGAGGCAATACAACAATACTCAGCACGAGATGTCCACCTACCCAAATAGTAGCACTGAGTAAATGAAACAGCAATAAAATATGGATTTCACTCATAACGCCTTCTTTACTTTTTGCATTAGAACGAACAGAAACACGAAGTGCCTCTATAGGAAGAGGCACTCTTGTCTTGACTGAATCGTTTATTAGTTTACTTTCTGTTCTAAGAGAACCGCACTTGGAAAGAGAATATTATTTTCTAAGTGAATATGTTTGTGCAAATCTTCTTCAAACTCTTTCAACATGGCAAAAGTCACCTTATACGTATTACACGCATCAGCAGGCGGTGTATACTGATTAGAAAGAGCCGCAATTTTACGGAATCGCTCTCCTTCTCCGTCGTGCTCGTGCATCATCTTATTTACTGGATTTTCAACCGTACCAAAATGAGGTGCCTCTATAGCTTGACCTGTTAGGGTTGCAGCTACCATTTTGCGCACAAAGGGAAATAAAACCAATTCTTCTTTTTTCAAATGTTGGCTAAGCTCTTGCGCACAGCCGATAAATAATTCGTTAATTTCATGTAGCTCTGGATGTCTTTCTCCATGGACCTTGCTCAATTTATTGAGAAACTGCAAGAGTACAGGTATCTTTTCCTCAACATAGCGATGGTGCGTTTTCTCAATATAATCCGCTAGCAAATCTAAAGGCCAATGTCTAAAATCAATCGTATTCTCCGCTTGTTGACTCATCAAACGCTCTAGTTCTCCAATTAACGCTGTTGCCTCTAGGTTCTTTTTATCACATACCTCCGCTAAGGTGCGTCCGCCTTTACAGCAAAAATCAATTCCGTACTTGTTGAATATAGCTGCTGTTCTAAAATCTTCTGCTACAAATGAGCCTATTGTTCTATTTTTCATACCTTCTTTTTTTAGTTGTTTTTGAATCTCTTTTTTAGCGTTAATCCGCTTCTTCTTTTTTAAATAAAAGACATATAGATCTTTTATTTAGAGAATAAAAAAGGAAAACACGTTTCGCTCTCCTCTTTCTTACACAAAGATAAAACTTTGCGTTTAATTAAAAGACCTTTTTATCTTTTATTTTTACTAAAAAAAAGCGACACTACTTTTGGAGTATTGTCGCTGTACATTTTATCTTAAAACTAAAGCTGTAATTAGCTCCCTTTTTAATTCCTCGTTCAACATTTTGATAATTTTCTCTTTCCCGTAGCTCAATTCGTCCCGCACGATAGACGAAGACAGCTTGACGTATAGGGTATTTCGCTTAAAAGCTACATCTAACGTATACGAAACAATACCCGGCCCTAGTACCGTTTTCCAAGCCTCATATACATCAAACTCATTCAGTCCACTATCGAGGTTATTTTCTGTTCTAAAGAGCTGTAATAAATCAGACAATCCCTTTGCTTCTCTTACTCGAGGACTAATCTTATTCCGGTAATTAGGATTGTAGTTTTTACTCACGTTTACTCTTTAATTTGAACGGGATTTGCTCGTTTATAATAGTATTTGATCTTGGTTTCGTTTTCGACTACCATTTTTTCATCGGTAATACTTAACACTTGTTCTTCCCAAGTTGCGAAATCGGTTTTATAAACCAACCAAAGCGCACCTTCTTTTTCTGTGAGCACAAAAGATTCAGGTCTGTCATTGGTCAAGTACTCTCCATTAAACTGAGGAACTACTTTATAACGTACACCTGTTTGATCTTCTTTCAGTTCAAAGTAATCAATCGTTGAATTGATCGTATAGTCTTTTTCGGTACCATCGGGTAATTGGGCTTTTTCAATTTCCCAGTACCCATTGATATGAGCTACAACTGCCGCAGTATCCGCTTTAGATTGACACGCTTGTAAAACAACAACAAGAAGTAAGCTAGCAAAAATTTTTAATGTACGCATCCTTGACTCTTATTTAAAAAATGAATCGACAAATTCATATTTGTTAAACACTTGTAAATCTTCAATACCTTCGCCTACACCGATATAGCGGACAGGAATTCTAAATTCATCAGAAATACCGATAACCACTCCTCCTTTTGCTGTACCATCTAATTTGGTAACAGCTAAAGACGTTACCTCTGTAGCCGCTGTAAATTGTTTGGCTTGTTCAAATGCATTTTGTCCTGTAGAACCATCCAGTACAAGCATAACATCATGAGGTGCATCAGCAATAACCTTTTGCATCACGCGTTTCACTTTAGCAAGCTCATTCATTAAGTTTACTTTATTGTGCAAACGACCAGCTGTATCAATAATAACCACATCCGCATTTTGAGTCACTGCAGATTGCAAGGTATCAAAAGCGACAGAGGCTGGATCACTCCCCATTTGTTGACGTACAATAGGAACATCAACGCGATCAGCCCAAACTTGTAGCTGATCAATAGCTGCGGCTCTAAATGTATCAGCAGCTCCCAACACCACTTTTAAACCAGCCTTTTTAAACTGATAGGCCAATTTTCCGATCGTTGTTGTTTTTCCTGCACCATTTACCCCAACTACCATAATAACATAGGGTTTCTTATCTTTTGGAATTTCAAATTCTGTAGATTCACCTACTTCTGTTTCAGAAAGCAAACCTGCGATTTCTTCGCGTAAAATTTGATTTAACTCTTCTGTTCCAACGTATTTATCACGAGTAACTCTTGCTTCAATGCGCTCGATAATCTTTAGCGTTGTGTTTACCCCAACATCTGAGGTCACTAACACTTCCTCTAGATTGTCTAAAACATCATCGTCTACTTTAGATTTACCAGCTACTGCTTTGGTTAACTTAGAAAAAAAAGACGTCTTAGATTTTTCTAATCCTTTATCTAACGTTTCCTTTTTTTCTGAAGAAAAAATTCGTTTAAAAAAACTCATAACATTCCTATTAGTTTGTACAAATATAAAGAATAAAAGTATACCATCTTATAGCTGTTTGCTATAACTTAGAAGGCACTAAAAATGAAAAAAGCTACCTAATAAGGCAGCTTTTTTCAAGATATTTAATGGTAAATTACTTTTTACTCAAGAATTCATCTACAAAATCAGGAGCCATAACAGACTCAACAAATGTGTAAGCACCTGTCTTTGGAGATCTAACCATTTTAATTGCTTTAGTCAACTTCTTAGAAGATGTTCTTAAAGTAGCTACGGTTTTCTTTGCCATGACTTAATTATTTAATTTCTTTATGAATTGTTACTTTTTTCATGATAGGATTGAATTTTTTAATTTCCAATCTATCTGGTGTGTTTTTCTTGTTCTTCGTTGTGATGTATCTTGAAGTACCTGGTAAACCAGAAGCTTTATGTTCAGTACATTCTAAGATCACTTGGATTCTATTACCTTTCTTTGCCATCGTTTTCCTTGTTTTTTATGGTCGAATTATTTCACTAATCCTTTTACTCTTGCTTCTTTCAAAACAGCAGTAATACCTTTCTTATTAATTGTTTTTAATGCAGTGGTAGACAATTTTAATGTTACCCATCTGTCTTCTTCAGCAATGTAAAAACGTTTTTTAATTAAGTTTACAGAAAACTTTCTTTTTGTTTTATTCATCGCGTGAGAGACGTTGTTTCCAACCATTGCTCTCTTTCCAGTAATTTCACAAACTCTTGACATTATATCTAATCTTTTATTTCAATATTCAAAATCAGGGTGCAAAGTAACGAAAAAGATTTTTACTAAACAAAATCTTTCAACTATTTTTTTAATATTTCGCTATATACCAATTCCAAAGCGCGACTAATGGCGCGTTCAATAACCTGCTCTCTCGGTTGACCTAATTCAAATTTCAGCGCATGGCTTCCGTGATGCGAGGCTATCCCCACATATACTGTACCTAAATCTGCCTCGGAATCACCCTTAGCCGGACCTGCGTTTCCTGTAGTTGAAACGCCGTAATCAGATTGAAATTTAGCGCGAACTTGTTCCGCCATTTCGCGAGCTACTTGCTCACTTACCACGCTATTCTTTGCTATTGTTTCTTTTTGAACCCCTAAAACAGTTTCTTTAGCCGTTGTAGCATATGTAACCATCCCGCCTTTAAAATAAGCGGAAGCTCCTTCTTTTTCACTAAAAAGAACGGATAATCTCCCTCCTGTACAACTTTCTGCACAAGCAATTGTTCTCCCTTCTGCTTTTAGCTTTTCTATCACGACTTCAGCGCGACTCAAATCGGTATAAGCGCGAATATTTTCTTTGACTTTTGTGGGAATCTTTTCGATAAGCTCGTCCAATAAAACTTCAATCTGCTGTTTACTTGTTCCAACCGAAGACAAGCGCAGACGTACTCTACCTCTACTAGGTAAATAAGCCAATTGTACTTCCGACGGCAAGGCGTCTTCCCAATCAGTTAAATATTCAGCGAGTAAACTCTCCCCAATTCCGTAGACAACGATAGTTTTATGCACGTTAAAACGCAGGGTAAACTGCTCTTTTAACAGAGGAGTTAAACTATTTTCAACAATTCCCTTCATCTCAAAAGGAACACCTGGCAAAGACACATATTGCGTATTGCCTTTTTTCATCATCATTCCCGGTGCTGTTCCCAACGGATTAAATAGCACAGTAGCTTTAGAGGGAACCAGCGCCTGTTTGCGATTAAGATCTGAAATAGGACGTTTAAAATACTCCTCAATCAGTGCTTTCACATGAAGAAATACTTCGGCATTCTCTATCAACTCATCCTCGAAAAAACGACAAAACACTTGCTTGGTCAAATCGTCTTTTGTCGGGCCTAAACCACCCGTAATCAAAACCAAATCAACGCGATCTACTTGTCTTTGCATTGCCTCATTAATCGCGGATTCCGAATCGGAAATAGAGAGTATTTCAACGATTTCGAATCCCAACTTATCCAAGTAATTCGCTAAAAAATTTGAATTGGTATCTACAATTTGTCCAATTAAAATCTCGTCTCCTATGGTAATGATACTCGCTTTCACTCGACTGTTATTTGGTAATCTTTTTTAATTTCTTTCACAGCAGAACGCAAGTGTCTTCGCAGTGATTTATACACTTCTTTAATCTCCTTGGTTTTGCCTTTTTGCGCAATCCATTCTTGCACTCCATTGAATTCCTCACAGGCTTGATCCATCCCTAAGGTTTCTACAATGGGTTGCAAAACAGTTACGTGCTTTTGTAATTTTTCGTAATTCTTTGCATCGATGTGCTTTTTCATTTTATCCAATCGCTTTGACATTTGCTCTACATAAACAATAAGTTCTTCTACTACGTATTCTTCCTTATTGCTGTGCTTGTCATAAAGCGCTCTTACATCATAAAAAAGAGCCATAATTCGTTATTTTACGATTAAATCAAAAACTTTAGTATTTGCTATGTATCCTTCTAAAACATCACCAGGTGCAACTTTCCCAACACCGGCAGGTGTACCTGTAAAGATTAAATCGCCTGTTTTCAAAGTGAAATACCTTGAAATTTCAGCAATTAGCTCATCGATCTTCCAAATCATTTGCGCTGTTGTAGCCTGTTGAACTGTTTGTCCGTTTTGAACAAAAGAAAAAGCAAGTTCATCCACTGATCCTACTTCCGTTTTAGGGATAAAATCCCCTACAAAAGCTGAATTGTCAAATGCTTTTGCTTTCTCCCAAGGCAAGCCTTTCTCTTTCAACTTCGCTTGGATATCTCGAGCAGTAAAATCGATTCCCAACGATACTTGATCATAGTATTTAGAGGCAAATTTTGCATCAATATACTTTCCGACTTTTGTGATCTTCACCACCACCTCAGCCTCATAGTGAATATCTTCTGAGAAATCGGGAAGTACAAAAGGAAACTCTTTTCCCAAAAGAGCAGTATCGGGTTTGATAAACAATACCGGTTCATCTGGTCTTTCGTTATTCAATTCCGCAATGTGTTCAACGTAATTTCTTCCAACACAGATAATTTTCATAAAACCTCTCTTTTATAGTTTATTATTGAGTTTTCTCAACTTGATTCCAGTTAGCACCTTTTTAGTGTACAAGGGAAAATCTGCATTTTGAATCCAACCGTAATAACCCGGTTCATTTTCTAGTACTTCTTCCACTAACACACCTTTGTGTTTACCAAAAGTAAAAACCTCTTGCCCTTCTTCGTTTAATGCAATAAAACCTGCAAAATCAACACTTTTCTTTCTTGTAGTAAACTCAGACAAAAGACGCATATCATTTTCCAAATCGTCATATCGATCGAGTTGAGCTTTTAGGATTTCATAGGTTGCATGCGTATCTGCTGCTGCTGAATGGGCGTTCTCTAAGCTTTCGTTACAATAGAACTTATAGGCAGCACTTAATGTGCGTTCTTCTTTTTTGTGAAAAATAGTTTGAATGTCAACCGTAACGCGATTTCCTAAATCAAAATCAACACCCGCGCGAAGCAATTCTTCTGCTAGTAAGGGAATATCAAAGCGATCAGAATTAAATCCAGCTAGGTCAGCATCTTTAATTATTTGATAAACCAAGGGAGCTAATTCTTTAAATGTAGGCTCATTTGCAACTTTATCATCCGTAATCCCGTGAATTTTAGAAGATGCTTCTGGTATAGGACGCTCAGGATTGACTAACCATGTTTTACTTTCTTTATTTCCATTGGGAAATACTTTTAATATAGCTATTTCTACGATTCGATCTCTTGCTACATCGATTCCTGTTGTTTCTAAATCAAAAAAACAAATAGGTCTGTGTAATTTCAACTCCATACTTCTTGGTTTATTTAGCTACAAATATAACAAATGTAAAGTTTAGGGGATATAGATTGACCCGTTAACTTTTCATTCGTTCACTTTTGTTTCAACTCATTACGACCCTATAGCTGAGATTCCAAGACATACAAAGAACAAAAGCTATTCAAAGAAGAATAGCTTTTGTCCATCTATACAAACAACTTTACTAAGAAGTCTTTAGTTAAAAGGTGATTTTTTAACCTCTTCAGGAATATCACTAGACAAACTACCTAAAAACGCTACGATATCATCTAGCTGTTCTGTTGTCAAGGTAATATTGGTTTGAAGATCAGCCATAATTTTCACTGCTTCTTTTAGGTCACTTACGGATCCATCGTGAAAATAAGGCCCTGTATGTACAATATTACGCAGACCAGGTACTTTAAAGAAATAGTTTTCAGCTTCTTTATTACTTAAATCAGCTAAGCCTTTATCTACTTTTTCAGACTTTGTTGCGACCCAATAATCCCCATAAAGTCCAAATTTCTGAAACATTTGACCTCCCATGGCTACTCCGCTGTGACAAGTCATACAACCAACAGTCATAAAAGTCTCAAGTCCTTTTTGTTCTTGAACAGACAATGCGTCCCTATCGCCTTCTAGGTATTGATCAAATCGACTTGCGGGCATTAAGGTGCGCTCAAAAGCTCCGATAGCATTGGTGATATTTTTAAACGTAATAGGTTGTTTATCGCTTGGATAAACCGTCGCAAATTGTTCCTTGTACAATTCAACTTGACGCAAGCGCTCTTCCAGTTCTCTTTCGTTTTTAATATTGTGTTCCACAGGATTTAAGATTGGTCCTCCTGCTTGTTCTTCTACATCTTTTGCACGACCATCCCAAAACTGCATACTGTGCAAAGCTGCATGAAAAACCGTAGGTGAATTTCTACCTCCTAACGAACCATCATCTCCAGGAGAAAAAGCGAGATTATCCACGCCATAGGTATTCAAATTATGGCATGAGTTACAGCTGATATTCCCCTCTTTAGACAAACGCGTATCAAAGTACAAATACTTTCCTAAAACCACCTTTGCCGAATCTATTTCGGGAACGTCTACTGAAGAAATAGGTTGAAAAAAAGTTTTGGCTTGGGTAAATAACCCGCCATCCTCTTTTTGTACAAATTCAAATGCATTTGACTTATCCTGCTTACATCCTACAAATGATACTAATACAGCAACTAAAATCAGTTTTTTAATCATAATTCACACTACTTTTAATTCTAATATTAAATTACAGCCAATTTTTTTCTTAAACACTGATAATTATCACTTCATTTTGACAATTAAGATTTAAAAATAATCAATTATTAACACCCAAACCCTACTACTTTTGAATTAAAATGTGTTGAAAAACTACTATTATCTAAACATTATTTTGTTTTATTGAATTATTATCTTATTTTGGTCTTGTTGAATTACACAAATCAAGCTTATGAAAAAACTATTTCTTCTAACTATATTAGCCTTGGCGCCTCTTGTACAGAGTTGCCAAACTACTGAAACCATAGTTTCTTCACCTTATACCTTAGATAAAAACAAAACCAAAGTTTTTACCGCTAAAACACTACTTTTTAAAAATTACTATTTTACTTATAAAGATGGTAAGGCGACATTGGTGTATCAACAAGACAGCAAACTCAACGGCACGCAAACACCCATTTTTCTTACGTTAGAGGAAGATCAAACGTCAAAAAGACATCAATTATTTGTGGATTCATCCAAACAGATTTCAGTGCGTGTAATCAACAACAATCAAGTTAAATTGCGCTTAGACAAAGCTACTTATACACTGTATACCGAAAACTACCTAGAAGAAGTTCATCCTGATACGGAAAAAATTCTAGCTGATGTAGCGATTTGGAGAAAAGACAATTATTAGTTTTTGTTGATGGCGAGATGGTGAGGCGTTGAGATGGTGAGTACCTCTTATTCCAGAAAATTGCACTGCACTCTCTAACCTCATAACCGTTCACGCATAACCAAAAAAAAAGTCCCCGACTTTCATCGAGAACTCTTTATTCCATTTAGATTTTTTTACTCTAATTCTTCTTTTTCATGGTGATCTGCGTAATTAACAACTTCATCATAGTTGTCATTTTCGTAATCTTCTTCACCTGAATCAAATAGAACAACATTTAATCGTTTAAATAACAAACCTAACATTCGTTTTTGTCCTTCTGCATCAAGATCAAATTGCATTTTTACTAAATGCTCTTTGAAAGGTGTACTTTTTACTTTATCAACACAAAGCATAGTTAATTCAAAATCTTGAATTCCCTGTAGAGAAACCCCTACCACCTTAAAACGCTCTTGATCTACACCGAAGTACTCCCCAATACTGCTGATGTAATTCCCTTTGTTAACTGCGATCATATCTGATATGTCCGCAGCCACAGTACCTTTAAAATCGTTATACTGTACTTTTGCTTTCATAAACAACAAATTTTAATTTTTTTCTACTGTGAATTTAAGAAATATTACTTTATCCAAAAAACACAACTCTGTTTTTACAAATACATCATTTTTATAACAAAAAAACAAGCAATAGTAAATGTTTTATACTAAATACAAATAAATACGTTATTCTCAACAGGACTATTCAACCATAAATACAAAAAATTAACACCAAAAACACAAGTAAATCAAACAAAAAATGCAAAAATTTATGATAAAACACTAAAAATAGAAATTTATGAATACAAAGTAGTCATTTTCTACAAAGAGAGGTTTTAAAACTTTCAATAGATTGACGAGTCCAACATAGTAGAATCACACAGGTATAAAAAAAAGGAAAGACAATGTCTTTCCTTTTTTTTTCTTTTCTTTTTCTATAGCATTTGAACAACAACTAGCAATCTTTTTCATAGCTAATAACAATCTTACTTTGTTGCTGTTCTATCCTTTAGACAAGAGGGGTGATCAAAAGTCACATAATTAAGTTTTATTTAACACATTACTTCTCCACGAACGAAGAGATTAAGTGTATCAGGTGAGAGAAAAGGAATATTTAATCCCAAACCTCTAATGATAAATAGCATACCAATCAGTATAATAACAAGGGGATAGTACTTCATGACTCCCCTTCTAAACGAATCTGAGAAAAGATTTTTAAAGTAAATAACTAAGCTCATTAAGGGAATTGTTCCAAGGCCGAACAAAGCCATGTATCCCATTCCCAGTAGTACATCTTGCGTAGCCAAAGCACCAAACAAGGCGACATACACCATTCCACAAGGTAAAAACCCATTAAAGAAACCAATGAAGAACAAGGCGCTCGGTGATTTCTTTTTAAACTGTTTTCCCAAGGAAGACTTAATCCAATTTACAAAGCGATACAGCGGTTTTAAAAGGTTAAAATTTCCAATTCTATTGGTGGGTATAAGCGCAAGTACAATCATAATAACCCCTACTACAATTGATAATTGTTGCTGAAAACCAGCCAGATACAAACCTTTACCAAACAGACCAAAAACAAAGCCCAATAAAGAATAGGCAGATATCCTACCTATGTGATAGGTGAACATCTGCCTAATTTTTGAAACCGGATTGTTTTGGCTAATTGGCAACATCAACGCAATCGGTCCACACATTCCAATACAATGCAGACTGCTTACTAAGCCAAAAATAAGTGCCGAAATCAATACCTCTACTTAATTGTTATTTTTTTTACATTTCTATACGAGACATCGTTATAGTTCCACTCGACCACAATATCCCAACGACCGTCTACCAGATTTGTGTTAGGTATGAGCAAATTGGAAGAAGACAATGATATGAGAGTATCAAAGTCTAATTGCTGGTTAGACGGTCTGTATAGGAATATTTTTCCATGTATTTTGTTATAGTCAAAACTGTCTGGAAACGTTATCTTTATTCCATCAGTTGTACTGTATATTGTAACTTGTTCTTCGAGTTTTAGTGCTTCCATTTCTCTCTCACGACGGGAATCTACCTCAACTTCTTGTTGATAGTAATTTTCTGTTACGAGTTGATTATCGTATTTCGAATCAACTTGTACGCGAATCACATATTGTAAAATGAATATCATAAATAGCCCAATTGCTATGACGATACCTGTTCCAAAATTAAATTTCATACCTAACTATTTTTAATTTTTAATTCAATAAACGAGGTCCTAAGAAGTTGGTTTTGGTTGTTTGAATCAAACGATCCCCATCATATACTTCAATAATAACCTTCGTGCTATATCCATCGAGATCTTTTTGCGGAATTTCGATAAATAATACTCCTTCACTATAGTTTTCTTTTTTCACCTCGATGACGTCTTTCCCTACCATTTGCACTTGTGCTCCTTCTGGTTTTTTCACTTTAAACGTAAGATTGTCATAATCTTTCATCGTTTTATTCATAATTTTAAACGTGTAGACATTAGAGATATTAGCTCCTTTGTGTTCAAACGTTTTACCCGCTACACGCAATACCCTAGCTTCAACATCGGTTCTTAAAAACACCAGTCCGATTAACAAAACCACCAGAATAGATAAAACAGCGGTATATCCTTTTTGGCGCGGTGTAAATTTATAGCGTTTATTCTCAACAATTTCTGACTCAGAAGCATAGCGAATTAACCCTTTAGGGAATCCTGCTTTCTCCATCACGAAATCACATTCATCAATACAAGCGGTACAGTTTACACATTCTAACTGTGTTCCATTTCGGATATCAATACCTGTTGGACAGACATTGACACATTGTTTACAGTCGATACAATCTCCGAATCCTTCCGCTTTTCTGTCCATGCCTTTTTTAAACTTGGCTCTTCCATTTGTACTTTCTCCACGTACGTGATCATAAGCGACAATAATCGATTTATCATCGAGTAAAACCCCTTGTAAACGTCCATAAGGACAAGCAATTACACATACTTGTTCTCTAAACCAAGTAAATACAAAATAGAATGCACAAGTAAAAATAATCAGTCCAATAAAATTCCCCATGTGAACAAAGGGTCCATCTTCTATCATGGCAAGTACAGCGTCACTTCCGATGATATAGGACAGAAAAACGTTGGCAATAATAAAAGATATCACAAAGAAAATGAACCACTTCAACAGTCTCTTGCGCACTTTCTCTGCATTCCAAGGTTGTTTGTCTAATCTCATTTGTGCTCCTCTATCACCGTCGATCCAATATTCGATACGTCTGAAAACCATTTCCATAAAAATAGTTTGCGGACAGATCCAACCGCAGAAAATACGACCGAAAGAAACCGTAAATAAGGTTACAAAAACAACACCGATAATCATTGAAATTACAACCAGATAGAAATCTTGTGGCCAAAATGGAAAGCTAAAAATGTTGAATTTTCGATCAATAACATTAAATAGCAAAAATTGATTTCCATTTATCTTAATGAAAGGGGCTGTTAGCAAAAAAGCCAGTAAAAGATAACTAACTACTTTTCGCTTGTTGTAAAATGGGCCAGACGGCTTTTTAGGATAAATCCATGCTCTTTTACCATCTTTGTCAATGGTACTTATCGAGTCTCTAAAACTCTCATTATTTCCATTTTCCATAGCCTTGTGTGTTTTTTATAAAAGGAGTTGAGCCCGTATACTACTCACTCAACTCCTTTTCTTATGTGTTTATTAGTTTTTTTTGTTTGATCTATGGATTACTCCTGAGCTGGTTCAGCTTCATCAGCCGCTGGAGCTTCCACAGCATCCGGTTTTGCTTCATCAGCTGCCTCGTCATTCGTTGCTGCTAATTCCGCTTTAGACCAAATGATATCTCCTTCTGCCTCTTTCGGGCTTGCTGGAGTTGTACCATTTAAAGAAATAACATAGGATGTTACCTTTTCGATTTCCGATGGTTTTAGTGTTTTTTCCCAATCCACCATTCCTTTTCCAGGTCTACCCCCTTTGGCGATGGTATGGAAAATATTTTTCACTCCTCCACCTAAAATCCAATGATCATCCGTTAAGTTTGGTCCGATTCCTCCTCCACCATCAGCTTGGTGACAAGCTACACAGTTCATATCAAAAATCTTCTTCCCTGCCGCTAGCGAACCTTCATCTGTTAAGTATTTTGCATCTTCTGCTGAAATTAAATCAGCAGCCGTTTTTTTATACTCTTCGATTTGTTCTTTCGCAATAGCCATTGCTTTTTCGTATTCTACAATTTGGTTGTCGCCTCCAAATACGTGGAATCTCAATAAGTAAACAACAGAGAAGATAACAGTCACGTAGAACAACCCAACCCACCATGGTGGTAACTCGTTGTCTAGCTCTTTAATACCATCATAATCATGCTCTAACAACAACTCGCTTTCATCGCTAATAGCTTTAGTACGCGTCATTTTCTGCATTAACTTCTTCACCCAAGGTCTATCCGCAAACGAAAGACTATCTTCTTTTTCTTTCGCTGCGATTTCTTCAGCTGTCATCAATCGTCTTAACACTCTATTGGTTGCCGAAGCAACAATTTCAACAGCGATTAAAGCGAATAAAAACAATCCCAACAAAATAAGCACCGCAGGATGATCTACAAAAGCAGGTCTTTGTGCTGTTCCGCCTGCCACCCATTCTACTAGTACGTAAAATAGCACGAATAGTAATGGAACTCTTACATATACTGGAAAATACTTTTTCATAATTTTTCTGAATTAGGATCAACATTGTGCTTTTCATCATCTAGAAATGGCATATTGCTCAATTCTTCGATCGTTTCCTTTTTGTAGGTAAATACCCATACGAATAGGCCAACAAAAAAGGTAAAGAATATCAGCAATGAGATAATAGGGTAAATTTCTATTCCTCCTATTGTTTCCATTGTATGCTTAATAAATTTCAACATAATGTATCATCTTTTTATTATTCCTCAACTCTATTTTTGATGTCTGTACCTAAACGTTGTAAGTAGGCAATCATCGCTACAATCTCACGCTCACTCATCGGAACGAACTCTTGTCCATTTTCTCTAGCTGCTTTTTCGCTCGCTAAATATGATGCAGTATAATCAGGATCTGATTGTAAGTTCAACGCTATTTGCTCTCCTTGATCTTTCATGGATTGTCTTGCATTTGCAATATCTTCATCCGTATAAGGAACACCTAACGTTCTCATCACGCTCATTTTCTTTTCAATAGTAGAGAAATCAGCTTGTTTGTTATCGAACAACCATTTATATCCTGGCATAATAGACCCTGGAGACGTTGATTGTGGATTATACATGTGGTTAAAATGCCAGTTATCAGAATATTTCTGTCCTAATCGCATTAAATCCGGTCCTGTACGTTTAGATCCCCATAAGAACGGGTGATCATATACATACTCTCCTGATTTTGAATACTCTCCGTAACGTTCAACTTCCGAACGGAAAGGTCTAATCATTTGAGAGTGACACCCCACACATCCTTCGCGGATATACAAGTCTCTACCTTCTAATTCTAATGGTGTATACGGTTTTACACTTGTGATTGTAGGAATGTTAGACTTTACAAAAATAGTTGGAATAATCTGTACAATACCTCCAATTAAAATAGCAACTGTAGTAAGAATAGTAAATTGAATTGGTCTTCTTTCTAACCAAGTATGCCAAGCCTCTCCTCTTAAACGAGAAGCAGAAATTCTCTTTAATTCTGGTGCTTCTGCAAGTTCATCTTCTACTGGTTTACCAGCTCTTACTGTTTTGTATACTAAGTAAATTAATACAAATAATCCGATTAAGTAGAATGAACCTCCAATTGCACGCATCACATACATTGGCATGATCGCTGTTACTGTTTCAAGGAAGTTACCATATTTTAACGTTCCTGAAGGATCAAAATCTTTCCACATTAAGTGTTGAGAGAACCCTGCTACATATAAAGGAATTGTATAAAGAATAATACCCAACGTACCGATCCAGAAGTGGAAATTGGCTAATGTTTTAGAATACAATTCTGTTTTTGTCATTCTAGGAATCAACCAATACACCATACCAAATGTCATAAATCCGTTCCATGCTAAAGCACCTACGTGAACGTGAGCAATAATCCAATCCGTATAGTGCGCAATTGCATTTACGTTTTTCAAAGACAACATCGGTCCTTCAAACGTCGCCATTCCGTATCCTGTAATACCTACAACGAAGAATTTCAATACAGGATCTACTCTAACCTTATCCCAAACTCCACGTAAAGTAAGAAGTCCGTTAATCATACCTCCCCAAGATGGAGCAATCAACATAACAGAGAATACAACTCCTAAGTTTTGCGCCCATTCAGGTAAAGCGGAATATAATAAGTGGTGTGGTCCAGCCCAAATGTATAAGAAAATTAAAGACCAAAAGTGGATAATAGATAGACGATATGAATACACTGGTCTATTAGCAGCTTTTGGTAAGAAGTAGTACATCAATCCTAAAAACGGTGTTGTCAAGAAGAAGGCAACGGCATTATGTCCGTACCACCACTGCACCAGTGCATCTTGAACCCCTGCGTACACAGAATATGATTTCAATCCGTGAACAGGCAACTCTAACGAGTTAAATATGTGTAATACTGCTACTGTAACGAAAGTTGCCAAATAGAACCAAATCGCAACGTAAATATGACGCTCTCTACGATTAATGATCGTCATAATCATGTTGATCCCGAAAGTAACCCAGATAACCGCAATAGCGATATCGATAGGCCATTCTAATTCAGCATACTCTTTTGAAGTAGTAAAACCTAGAGGCAAGGTGATTGCTGCAGCA
This sequence comes from Myroides sp. C6-3, assembly GCF_050522425.1. Taxonomy (NCBI): domain Bacteria; kingdom Pseudomonadati; phylum Bacteroidota; class Flavobacteriia; order Flavobacteriales; family Flavobacteriaceae; genus Myroides; species Myroides sp. C6-3. Next base: position 55,141 of record NZ_JBMVQP010000001.1, read on the forward strand.
GCAATAATAGTTTGCCATCCATAAAAGTGAATGTTACTCAGAACATCACTGTACATTCTTGACTTACACAAACGTTGTAAAGAATAGTAAACCCCAGCAAAAATTGCATTTCCAACGAAAGCAAAAATAACTGCATTCGTATGTAGCGGACGTAGTCTTCCATAGCTCAACCAAGGAATACCATCGGTTAAGTTAGGAAATATAAACATTACCGCTAATAGCAATCCTACAAGCATCCCTATTGCACCAAAAAAGATCGATGCGTAAAGGAATTTCTTTACAATTTTGTTGTCATAATAAAATTGTTGCACTTCCATAGTTGTTTATATTTAATTTTCTTTTTGATTAATTTCCTTGTCTTTGTTCTCTTCTTTTTTGTCCTCTTTTTTCAACTCGTCGTCAAATAACATGCGAACAGAAGGCGTATAAGCGTCGTCAAACTGACCACTTTTCACTGACTTAATAAAAATGTATAGGAAGATCCCAGCCACGAAAACACTGATACTAATTAAGAAATAAATAACACTCATACCTTATTATTATTAAAACAAAGTTAACAATATACATTACCTAAAAATATGATAAATATCACCAAAAACCTAATAATTAGTTTTTTTATTTTATCTTTTTTCCATAATAATTTGTCAATACAGTAACAAAACTAATAATAGTAAACGTACTGATTGGCATCAAGATAGCAGCCAATAAAGGCGACATCATATTCATAATTGACACCGTAATTCCAATTACATTATACGTCAAAGCAAGCACATAGCTGAACTTAATAACTTTAACAGATTGTTTGGAGAAATCCAAAAAGCTGAGAAGTTGATCAAAAACACTTGCATCAAGGATAGCATCACTTGCAGGTGTGAATACATTGACGTTTTCAGAAACAGAAACTCCCACATTACTCTGTGCTAAAGCTCCTGCATCATTTAATCCGTCTCCAATCATCATAACATTTCCCCCTTGTTCTTGCAATCGCTTGACGTAATCTAATTTCTCTTCGGGTTTTTGATTAAACGCTAAGCGCGTATCTTGGGGCAATAAACGTTGCAGGTACTCCTTTTCTCCTTCATTATCTCCTGAGAGGATACTGAGTTTATAATTGTGCTTGCGCAAGTTTGTAAAAAGTGTTGCTAAGCCGGGACGGTAGTGATTCTCAAAAATAAACTTCCCACAATACTGTCCTGCTATAGCAATATGCACAGCCGTTTCATTTAGGCGTTCTGTCTGATCAATCCCAACTAATACTGCTGAACCAATGCGATACTCCTTGCCGTCAATTTCTCCTACAATTCCCTTTCCTGCAATTTCCTCAAACTGGGTAGGTTTACTCACCACCTTCGCTTGTAAGAAAGCATATAACTTTCGACTCAATGGATGATTTGATGCTCGAACTAGATTCTTAATATCGCTTTGTTGATCTTTGCTGAGTTCTGCTCCTTCGTATTGGATTGTAGCTTGTGCATTGGTCGTAATAGTACCTGTTTTATCAAAAACAAGCGTATCTACTTTCGCCATTTGCTCAACAACCGTTACATTTTTAAGAAAGAATTTTTTCCGACCTAAAATTCGAATTGCATTTCCAAGTGTGAATGGTGCCGTTAAAGCTAAAGCACACGGACAAGCAACAATCAAAATCGCAGTTACAACATTAAAAGCGCTGTTTAAATCAACAAAGGCCCAACCCGTAAATGCCAAAACAGAAATAGTCAACAAAGTCGGAGTAAAGTAATGACTAACGGTATCTGTGATCGTTTTATATTTTAAATCTACGCGCTTTTGAAACACTTCATTACTCCACAATTGGGTCAGATAACTTTGAGACACCTTATTGATGGCTTCTACTTCTACTGCATCTCCCATCTGTTTTCCTCCAGCAAATAATTTATCCCCTGACTTCTTTTCAACAGGTATTGCCTCGCCTGTTACAAAACTATAATCGATAAAAGCGCGCTCAGACAATAAGATAGCATCAACGGGTAGTAATTCTTGGTTGCGAATCAACAAGCGATCTCCTTGCTCAACCTCATAAACCTGAATAGGTTCCTCTCCCCCTTCTTTTTTCAACTTGGTAATTGCAATTGGGAAATACGATTTATAATCGCGTTCAAAAGACAAGAAATTATAGGTGCGTTGTTGAAACAGTTTCCCCAACAACATAAAGAACACCAACATGGTCATACTGTCAAAGAAACCAGGTCCTAGATCAAAAACAATATCCACTGTACTGCGGATAAACATCACAATAATCCCCAATGACATCGGAATATCAATGGTGTAATTTTTTGTTTTGATTCCCGTCCAAGCTGCCTTGTGATAGGGTGAAGCCGAATAAAAGAAAACAGGTAAAGACAGAACGAGAATCAGCCAACGAAAGAAACTCTTATACTGTTCCATCCACACATCATCAATATTGAAGTATTCCGGAAAAGACAACATCATGACATTTCCATAACAGAAAAAGGCTACCCCGATTTTGTAAATCAAACTGCGGTCTATGCTGTTGGGTTTTTCTTCGTAATTCTTTAAGCTGATGTAAGGTTCATACCCAATACGACACAACAAAAGGACAATTTCCTTTAAATTAATCTTCTCCTTATTAAAGGTAATTGTTGCCTTTTTTTCCGGAAAATTGACTAATACACGATAAACACCCGTGTTTAGTTTGTGGAGGTTTTCCAAGATCCAAATACAAGAACTACAGTGAATATGCGGAATATACAACGAAACTATAGCCGTAGTTCCCTCGTTAAATTCCAACAATTTCTCTACGATATCCGAATTGGTCAAAAAATCGTATTTGCCTTGAATATCTTCAGGTGTAGCACCTGGTGTAGCTTCAAGATCATAGTAACAGGTCAAATCGTTTTCATTGAAAATTTCGTAGACAGTTTTACAACCGTTACAACAAAACATTTTTTCATCGTAGTCTATACGATTAAATGCAGTAACACTGTTACCACAATGAAAACACGCTTTCTTATCCATAAAATTTGCTCATTTACCTTGTACAAAGGTCTTAGTTAATTCTCCTAAAATTTATGACATTTATCAGTAAATAGCACTATCTTTGTCGAGGTATTTCACCATTTGCATTAAATATAGTATATTCAGGTATGGGAAGATGTGAGCAATGTATGATTAGAGAATTTAGTTCTTTAAAAGCTTTAACTAGAGAGGAGTTACTAGCTATTTCAGAAACAAAAACCCACTTTATCATTCGAAAAGGAGAAAATATATTTTCAGAAGGAGAGAGTTTAAATGGTGTTTATTGCATCAAGGAAGGTTTTTGCAAATTGACTAAACTAAACTCAAACGGAAAAGACTCTATTGTCAAATTGGCAAAACGAGGCGATTTGCTGGGGCAACGTTCTATTATTAACGAAGAAACGTCCAACCTTTCGGCAACTGCCTTAGAAGATATGCAAGTGTGTTTCATTCCCAAAAAAGAAATGCTCGATTACTTCACAGACAACAATAAGTTTTCTTTACTCATCACACGCGATATTTGTACGCACTTAAAAGATGCCGATCAAGATCTAGCCAATCAAACCCATAAAACGGTAAAAGAACGATTAGCTATTGTCTTGCTCAAGTTGGAAGAACTTGGAGGGTCTGCTACTGATACGCAAGCATTAAACATTAAATTATCGCGAGAAGACCTAGCTAATATGGTTGGTACAGCTACTGAAAGTTGCATTCGTCTACTTTCTGAAATGAAAAAAGAGGGCATTATCCAACTCAAAGGCAAAGACATTATTCTAGTAGACAAGCGCGAACTTCGCGCATTGGCTGAATAAATGTAAACTGTTGTTTTAATTTAATTAAAATCCGTTATATTTTTATGCAAATGATGCAAAATAACTTATTTTCGCATTATGAAGCAGACAACAATAGATACCTTAAAACAACTAATTAGTTTACCAGCAAAGAGCTTTTCTATCATCCCTCATCGCAATCCTGATGGTGATGCTATTGGTTCTTGTCTTGGATTATTTCACGTCTTAAAACAACTAGGCCACAAAGTTGAAATTATCTCACCCAACGAATACCCAAACTTCCTGGCTTGGATGCCTGGAACTTCTGCTATTAAAATTTACGATTATAATAAAACTGCAGGGCAACATATCTTAAAAAACAGCGACTGTATTTTTACGTTAGATTTTAATATTCTATCGCGTACTGGAGATGAAATGGGCGATTTCTTAGCAACGCTACCTAACGATTTTGTTATGATTGACCATCATCAAATGCCTGGTGATTACGCTAAACTAACTTTTTCTGATACTGCCTTTGGTTCTACTTGTGAACTCTTGTACACCTTGTTAGAACAAATGGATTTAACGCATCTAGTTAATCAAGAAGCTGCGACTTGCATTTACACGGGAATTGTCACAGATTCAGGTTCTTTTAGATTTCCAAAAACAACAGCTAAAACACATCAAGTTGTTGCTGCCTTAATCGATAAAGGTATCGACAACCCTTCGATCCACCACGCTTTATTTGACAATAGTTCATTTAATCGCCTACAACTTATGGGAAGAGCTTTGCAAAATTTACATTTAATTCCCGAAACGCAATCGTCTTATTTGTTTTTAAGTGAACAGGACTTACAGGAATTCAAACACCAAAAAGGAGATACAGAAGGGCTCGTAAATTATGGTTTATCGATTGTAGGCATTGATTTAACAGCCTTTTTCATTGAACGTCAAGAAGAAGGTATCATTAAAATATCTTTCCGTTCGTCAGGTAATCTCGATGTCAACCTATTGGCTCGTACTTATTTCGAAGGCGGTGGGCATATTAACGCTGCAGGAGGAAAATCGACGCTATCCCTCGAAGATACCATTATGCGTTATACCGAAATAGTAAACAATCACAAACACGATTTCTATGTTTAATCCACGTTTAACTCTTGCTTTGTTTTCACTTGTCCTTGTGTTGGCTAGTTGTCAACAAAAAGAAGAGGCTCGAAAACCTATTTCTCAGTCAAAATCAATAGAAACTAGACTTTCTATTGATCGCAATGTTGAATTGAGAGAAAGTGAAGAAGATATTTTCAAAAAATACATGGAGAAGGAAGTAGATCGCGATTACATTCATTCAAATACTGGTTTTTGGTTCACCTATTTAGAGCGTCAAGTTAAAGATTCAATCCGCCCTCAAAAAGGCGATTTGGTTCGTTACACTTACGAGATACAGGCTGTAAATGACAGCATTATTTACGATCAAAAAGCAATTGGTTCTCTTACATACAAAGTAGACGAAGAAGACATTCTACCGGTATTGAGAAACAGTATAAAAATCTTAAAAACCAACGAGCGAATCAAAGTTTTAACACCTTCGAGTTTGGCTTATAGCTATTTGGGAGATCAAAAATCAATTGCTAAAAACCAACCTTTAGTATTCATCGTTTCTTTGGAATCAATCATAAAATCTAATTAATAAAAATGAAAAAAATGACGAGTTTAATTTTAAGTTTAGTCGCTTTGGTGTCAGCTTGTACTACACAGAAGTCAGATTTACCTGATGGATTGTATGCAGACATTAAAACAAACAAAGGCAATATTATCGTTGAATTAGCTTATGAAAAAGCGCCAATAACCGTGGCGAACTTCGTGAGTTTAGCAGAGGGAAAAAACCCTTTTGTCGATGAGCAATACAAAGGAAAACAATACTACGATGGAATTAAATTTCACCGCGTAGAGAAGGATTTCGTTGTTCAAGCGGGCGATCCAACAGGTACTGGTGCTGGTGGACCTGGTTATGTTTTTCAAGACGAGTTCTCTCCAGAATTAACGCATGACAAGCCAGGAACATTATCTATGGCAAATGGCGGACCATTCACTAACGGAAGTCAGTTCTTCATCACCCATAAACCCACTCCTTTCTTAGATAATAGACACTCCGTTTTTGGTTATACAATAAAGGGCATGGATGTGGTAAATAGCATTCAAAAAGACGATGTGATCGAGAGTGTAAAAATCATTCGCCAAGGGAAAAATGCGAAGAAATTTGATGCTGTAAAAGTATTCAAAACGTATTTTGAAGAAGCTGCAAAAGCTAAAAAAGAGAAAGAAGAGAACATGAATAAAATTCAAGAATCTTATGCGACTAAATTCACAGATTTAAAAAGCAAAGCGAAAGTATTAGATTCGGGATTAGCCTATGTAATCACAGAACAAGGACAAGGAAAAAAACCAGTAATCAGCCAAGAAGTATATGTTGACTACGCGGGATTCTTTGAAAATGGAATGTTGTTTGATTCGAGTATTGAATCAATTTTAAAGTCTTTTGATGCTTTTGATCAACGCAGAGCTGACATGAAAGGCTACAGCCCGATTCCGTTCAAATTTGGTGCTAAAACAGGATTAATTCCAGGATTTATAGAAGGAATTGAACAAATGAACTTCGGAGATACTGCTGTAATCTTTATTCCTGCTCATTTAGCTTATGGAGAACGCGGCGCTGGTCCTATTCCTCCAAATACAGATCTAGTTTTCGAACTAAGATTATACGAGAAATCAACAAGAGAATAATATAAAATCCCCTTAGATCTAAGGGGATTTTATTAGCTTTTTCATAAAGGGCTATACCCATAAAAAAACACCCTAAAAGGGTGTTTTTTTATTTTATTTGTTGATTTTTCAAATAGTTCACAGCATTTCGTCCTTCATTAAATAACAAGTCTACAATACTGAGGTTGTTTAAAAATCCATTCTTATCGTCGAACACTTGAACATAAGTTTCAAATTGATTTTCGTCTTTTTTCCCATTAGCTAGGGATCTAAGGTCCACTATTCCTTCAGGAACTTCTTTGAGGTACTCCTCTGTTTGACTGCCTTTCCACGTTACACCTAAACACTCCGTTATGATTTCGTGAATTTCTAAATTCAAGTCTAACATATACTTGTGGTGCTTCTCAAAAACGGGGCGGATATCGTCTTCAAAATACTCAAAATAAGGAGAAGTTCGATAAGCCGCTTCTAAGCTTTTAAAATGCTGTTTCTGCCATCCAAAAGCATATTCAATTTCAACATCTTTAAACTTCTGATGGCAACCTTCTTTGCTGTGTTTGATGGGAATATTCAACAGCTGAATGCCATTGGCACTGTGAATATACATTCTATTTCTATTGGTTTGTTTTTGAAAATTATCCTCTACTTCAAAAACAATCTCCTCTGCTTGCGCCATCGCTACATAGTGACTTATAGAAGGAAAATAAGTCGGATGTAGTAAAATTGTATTGGTCATTACTAAAACTTAGAATTCTTTTTATCTCTTCTTCTCTTGTATAAACTATAACTACCCCAACCGACTAAGATCACTGCGAAATAAGGGAAATAAGACACTTGTTCTCCATTTCCATTAACAGTAATAAACATGCGATCCCAACGGATTTTATCCAAAGCTTTAGACCAAGGAATAGCTTGATCCAAACTCATCCAAACAAATACAGGCTTTCCAACAATGTGATCTTCTGGAACAAATCCCCACATTCTACTATCTTCCGAATTATCGCGGTTATCTCCCATCATGAAGTAATAGTTTTGTTTGAAGGTATATTGGTTGGTCGCTTGTCCATTGATGTAGATCTGTCCGTCTTTTACATCTAGGTCATTCCCTTCATATACACGTATAGCGCGTTTATACATGGGTAGATTATCTTCCGTCAACGTGATTGTTTCTCCTTTTGCAGGAATATGAATAGGACCTAAGTTCGATTCTGTCCAAGTGGGCTGATTGTGTGGAAAAATATAACCACTTGGTGTTTTCATCCCAAGAAGCTGTTCCGCTCCCGGACTTTTATGGATTCCTTTTACTCCACTAAACGTCTTTAAATATTCAACATCCTCATTCGTTAATGATCGAAAATAAATCCCATAATGTGGACGATCAAGATAGGTCACAAAATCAGTAATTTTTCGATCGTTGATGATTTTTCTCAAATCCAAGGTTCCATCCGTTTCAACCAAATAGCTGTACTGAACTTTGGCTCTATCGTTGAGTTGTAATTCTTTATCATTAATAAAAACTACACCGTCTTTTACCGTTAAGTTCTCACCTGGTAGACCTACTGCGCGTTTGACGTAATTGGTCTTTTTGTCGATCGGTTTGATCACACCTGGCCGTCTTACCGGATCATTAAACTTATAGATTGTATCAACGGGCCAATTGAACACCACAATATCGTTGTGTTGTACTTTTTGGAAGCCAGGTAATCTAAAATAGGGTAAATGTGGTTTAGTCAAATAGGATTTACTCGATGTAAAAGGAATAGTATCGTGTACCATTGGAAGAGCCACCGTTGTCATAGGTGTTCTCGCTCCATAGTGGAATTTGCTCACAAACAAAAAATCACCAACTAATAGTGTTTTTTCTAAAGAAGAGGTTGGAATTGTATAGGGTTGAATTGCATACGTGTGAATGACTGTCGCTACAACAACTGCAAATAGAATAGAACTAACAAATTCTCCCGATTCCGTTTCCGGTTTAAGGGATCTATTTTCGCGATAATGTACATTTCCGGTATAATTTACATAAGCAACATACAGTCCTAGCGTAACTACACCTAAAATAGTATCTACTGTTGATTTTTTTCCAAAACTTCTCAATATTTCCACCCAAACTACAGGAAACATAATAAGGTTCACAATTGGAATAAACAAGAGAATTACCCACCACCAAGGGCGATTGATAATCTTCATCAATACTACTCCATTATATACAGGAACCGCAGCTTCCCAAGCTTTTCTACCTGCTTTCACATATAGTTTCCACGTTCCTATAAAGTGAACTATTTGAATCAGTAAGAAAAAAATAAACCATTGTGTTAGTGTCATACTTCTTTATTTTTTAGAACCCCAATTTACTTAATTTTTCATATTAAGCACATCTTTCATTGAGAAAATACCTTTTTTATCTTTTATCCATTCAGCTGCAATAACCGCTCCAAAGGCAAATCCCTCTCGACTATGTGCTGTGTGTTTAATCTCAATTTGATCAATTGAGGAGTCGTATCTCACCGTATGTGTACCAGGTACTTTATCTTCTCGTACGGCATCGATATGAATTTGTTCCGCTGTTGGTAGAGCATCTAAGGTCCAACCAGTATATGCAGAGTTCGCAATAATTCCCTCGGCTAGTGTAATAGCCGTTCCACTTGGAGCATCTAATTTTTCTGTGTGATGCACTTCTTGCATCCCAACGGTATATTGTTCCAAATTACGCATCAATTTGGCGAGATAATCGTTCAATTCAAAGAAGATATTTACACCTAAGCTAAAATTTGAACCATACAAAAAAGCCTGTTCTTTTTCCTTGCAGAAGGCAACTACTTCTTCATATTGATTCAACCATCCCGTTGTACCACTTACGACAGCTACGCCAGCACTTAATGCTAGTTTTATATTTTCTACAGCTACCGAAGGCACACTAAAGTCAATGGCCACGTCAGCAGTTGCTAAATTTCCTCTTTCTTGATTTCTCTGTTTGGTATAGACTACTGTATGTCCTCTTTCAATGGCTATACGCTCAATGATTTGACCCATTTTGCCATAACCTAGCAATGCAATATTCATAAGTTTTGTGTGATTTAAAAGCGATATTGTACGTTAATCGCATATTGAACCTGTTGCTGTTGTATCAAGTTTTTTTGATCAAACTCAATAACGGGTTGAATAGTTAAGTTTTCATTGACATTGAATTGCATTAAATGCGCATCCACATTGGCATCTACTATACTCAACACATAAAATCCAACAGCGATTACAACCGATAAATCTCTATTTTTTCGGTAGAAATTTTGTCCATCTAACAAACGTTGTTCGTCTAATCCCGCAAGCGTTGGATCTGTTTGATCTATTTTGCCCTGTAATCGATTCTTATACTCATTGCGATAGCGATCGTAATTGCGTTGATTATCTGCCCAAAAGTATACAGGAATTCCTATTCCGGCATAAACCAAAGGAACTTTCCAATATTTTTTGTTGTAAATCTGTCCTAATCCGGGTACAATTGAAGTATAGAATGCGGCACGAGAGGGTGCTACAGGATCAAGAGGTTTGTATGCCACCTCTTTTTTTCGTTTTTCGTTTTTACTTTCTTTCTCTAGTATTTCTTCTTCTTGTGCAAAACTAGCTACTTGAAAAAGCACACTGAAAATCATTATCAATAATAATTTACTTCTCACTATTTGTCTAAAAGTTTGATAATACGCTCTAAATCTTCTTCTGAGTAAAAGGGAATTGTAATTTTTCCTTTTCCGTTGTGGTTTGCTTTAATATCAACCTTAGCACCAAAAAACTTGCCAAATGATTGTCTGTATGTTTCTGGAACAGCAGGTTGAGCCTTTGGCTGAGCTTTGGTAGGCACCTCTTTTTTATCTCCTTCTTGATAGTTCTTTACTAGCGTTTCCGTTTCGCGAACTGATAAGTTTTCGACAATGATTTTATGGTATATATCCGTTTGTACGTCTAAATCGTCAATCGTGATAATAGCTCTTCCATGCCCCATTGTGATGAAGCCATCTCGAATTCCCGTTTGAATGATAGGATCTAACCTCAACAGTCGCAGATAATTTGCAATCGTAGATCGTTTTTTACCTACGCGATCACTGACTTGCTCTTGGGTTAAACTAATTTCCTCCATCAAACGCTGATAGGACATTGCAATTTCGATCGGGTCTAAATCGTGACGTTGAATGTTCTCCACCAATGCCATAACAAGCGAATCATTGTCGTTTGCGATGCGAATATAAGCAGGAATCGTCGATAAACCAGCAATTTTAGAAGCTCTTAACCTTCTTTCCCCCGAAATTAACTGATACTTATTAAAGTCAATCTTACGAACGGTAATCGGTTGAATCACGCCAAGTTCACGAATACTACTCGCTAGTTCTTGTAAAGATTCTTCATTAAAATTTGTACGAGGCTGAAAAGGATTTATTTCAATTGCTTCTAAATCCAATTCAATGATATTCCCCACAACTTTGTCTGCATTGGTATCGTCAATCGATTTAATATCGTTCTCTGGATCCTTTAACAACGCCGACAATCCTCTTCCTAAAGCTTGTTTTTTTATTGCTTTTGCCATAGTTTATCTTTCCTCTCCTATTTTTAGTGATTCTTTTTTACTATTTCCTCCGCTAAATTAATATAATTTGTAGCACCTTTACTCGTTGCATCGTAATTTATGATACTTTCACCAAAACTAGGTGCTTCACTCAATTTCACATTGCGCTGAATAATGGTGTCAAAAACCATGTCATTAAAGTGTTTTTGTACCTCTTCCACCACTTGGTTAGACAGGCGTAAACGCGAATCGTACATCGTTAGTAACAATCCTTCAATATCCAATTTTGGATTGTGAATGCGCTGTACACTCTTAATCGTGTTCAACAGTTTTCCTAATCCTTCCAAAGCGAAGTATTCACATTGAATCGGGATGATGACAGAATCTGCAGCCGTTAGGGCATTTAAAGTTAGTAATCCCAAAGAAGGAGCGCAATCAATGATGATATAATCATACTGATTTTTAATAGATTGCAACGCTTCTTTCAGCATGTATTCTCTATTTTTCTTATCGACCAATTCAATTTCAATTGCAACAAGGTCGATATGCGCAGGAATCAAATATACATTGGGGGCTGTACAAGATACAACAGCATCGGCAGGAGTACAACTGTGCTCTAGTACTTCATATGTACCAATTTCAACAGCTTCAACATCCACACCTAAACCTGAAGTAGCATTAGCTTGCGGGTCGGCATCGATTAACAACACCTTTTTTTCTAGCGCTCCTAATGAAGCAGCTAAATTCACAGAAGTGGTCGTTTTACCTACTCCACCCTTCTGATTGGCAACAGCTATAATTTTCCCCATTTTTTTATATCAAATAGTTTTTGAGTGGTAAAAATACAATTATTTATCTGTATATAAAATCTATTTTATTAACATTCTCAATCGATAACTTTTCCTTAAAAAAAGGGTAATCTCTTATTATACAAAAGAATACCCTTTACTAATCTTGTCTTATTTCTTGCGAATATTGGCTTCTAACATATCCCACATCGCTTCGGGAACTTGATCTAACATATTAAATTCTCCTGCCCCTTGTAGCCATTCACCTCCATCTATGGTGATAACTTCACCATTGATATAGCTCGAAAAATCGGAAATCAAGTAGGCAGCTAAATTGGCTAACTCCTGATGCTCACCGACTCTGCGCAACGGAATCTTCTTGGTTAGGTCAAATTTTTCTTTTAAATCACCCGGGAGCAAGCGATCCCACGCTCCTTTTGTAGGGAAAGGCCCAGGGGCAATTGCGTTAAAGCGCATGCCATACTTCGCCCATTCGACTGCCAAACTTCGCGTCATGGCTAACACCCCCGCTTTAGCAACAGCGGAAGGAACAACATAAGCCGAACCTGTCCAAGCGTAAGTTGTTGTAATATTCAACACAACCGTATTGCGTTGTTTTTGTTCTATCCAGTGTTTTCCCAAAACTAACGTACAGTTTTTCGTTCCTTTTAAAACAATATCTACAATGGTATCAAAGGCATTAGACGATAAACGCTCCGTCGGTGAAATAAAATTACCCGCTGCATTGTTGAGCAAGACATCTACTTTTCCCCATTTATCCAATACAGCTTGCAACAGCTGTTCCACTTGCTCGTAATGTCTCACATCACAACTTACAGGAAAGCACTCCCCACCTGTTTGTTCTTCTAGTTCTTTTGCCGTTTGTTGTAGCTTATCTAGATCGCGAGAAGTGATAACGACCTTAGCTCCAATTTCCATGAAGTAGGCAGACATGGAACGCCCCAAGCCACTTCCTCCACCCGTAACGATAACTACTTTATCTTTTAATGCCGTTGACGGCAACATTTTTTCGGTATAACTCATGGTGATTTTTCTTTTTGATAATCCTTAAAGATACAAAAAAGGAAGTTGATTTTCTTTTCTCTCGGTTTAAAAACTTTATTTTTAAGAGGGTGAGGTGGTAAGAGGGTGAGAAATTCTCATCCTTCACCATCTCCCATAAAAAAAGACATCTCTCGGGATGTCTTTTTTATGGTACAATCTTTATTTCTTCGCTTGATCAATTTTTTCTTGAATCATCATCCAATCGTAATAATGAAATACTTTGCCGTTACTCATCATCACCAACATACCCTGTGGAAACCTCGGATCAAGATTACGGGATGTAATTTCCAATCCATCGCATTCAATAGCCGACACAGGAATCGTCGTAAGTAATTGATGTTCATGCGGATTATTTGCTTCTCCTTCTCTTGGGTAAATCAAAATGGAATTATCTTGTTGGTTGGACACTACCACATATCCTGTTGTTGCATCCTTTTTGTAAATCGCTAGCCCTTCGTGATCGCGTTTGGCATCTGTTTGTGCAAAAAAGGCAAGTTCTTGATTTCCCTTTACTGGATCTGCATAATACTTGCGTACTCCTGCTCCTTCATCGGAATAATACACATAGCCCAATCCTTGATCTACGACAATGGCTTCAATTTCTTTCTTTCCACTATACGCTCCGAACTTGCGGACCAACTGTAGCGCTACCTTTCCATCCGTTTGAGTTTGATAGGTATATTGCCACAAATAATCCTGCGTAGGTCCGTTTTTACGCCCTACAATTGCGTAGAAAATCTTAGTATCTTCCTCTTCTTTTTCATATAAGGCGATTCCCATCGGTTCATTATACTCTTCTTGTGTTTCTCCTTCAAATACCTTCAGTCCACCTCCATCAATAGGCACTAATTCAGGTAGCTTAAAAATGCGAATTGCATTGGCGTTGCGTTCGGTTACAACCGCTACGTCTACGAGCTCTTCACCATAAGGAAAATCATACGCAATATCCACGTTATTTGGACGTGCCAGATCGACAAATTGACGAACAATTTTCCCTTGTAAATCATAAGCATACAATCCTCCTCCATTTTCTTTATCTGTTCCAATAACCAAGCTTTTGGTTTGATCATCTTTATTGATCCAAATGGCAGGATCATCGGTATCAAAAACCACTTGTTCTGTTACAACCACAGGCTGAATAGCATCAGGGGATACTGGAGCTAATTTATCTTTACAGCTGGTTAGCACAGCTAAAATCAGTAAGATATATAGGAATCTCTCTTTCATTATTTTTCCTTTTGAATGGTATGGGTATAGATTACTTCTGCGCTTTCTTTATTTGCTTTTACTACTTGAACTTTTAGCACGTCCTCTGTGATTGTAAACGTCATAAACCCTGGTTCTGCAGCTGCAAAAAGGGTGTGTTCCATCGTTCCAGAAGGGCGCACTTCACTCGCTGCTCCTGACAAGAACTGTGTTGTATAACGATGCTTGGGCTTAATAATTTGTAAATCGTGCTCATGTCCACAGATATAAGCATCTACGCGATGACGATCAAAGAAATCGGCAAATTGCTGTTCAAACCCTTGTGTATCCTTATTTGTTTTTCGCTTACCTCCGCTATACATAGGATGATGCCCAACGACAATTTTCCATTGCACATCCTCTGCTGCTTGACTGAGCGTTTCTTCAAGCCATTGCATTTGCTTTGCGGTGTCTTGTTCCTTCAAATCTCCATATTTGGAACTCTCGTGGTACTTGTCAATAAATGGATTCGTATCCATGACCACCAACAGCATTTTTTTTCCATTCTCTAAGGTAAACGTTTTACTGTAATAGCGATCAGGCATATTCCAACGTCTACTCACTTGTGTATAATCTACTTGCGCTTGTACATTTCCTAAATAATCGTGATTCCCTAAGGCTACATACCAATCTGCATAGAGTGCAGGATTGGTGTACACTTGTTCAAAAGAAGAAATCCAATGATAATCTTGGGTACTTGCAACGCCATTGGGGTAGAAATTATCTCCTACCGAAACGACAAATTCTCCGTCAAGCACCACCATGGCGTTCCCTAGTTCTCGAGCAACGTCTTTTTGATAGTAGTCTCCCACACGTCCAAAATCACCCAAAACCAAGAAACTAAAACTGTCTTCTTGCTGATTTAAACTTGGTATATTTTGTCCTGTATACCCCGTACTTTTCTCGTATTCAAACGGTGTTTGCGCTTGTACTACTCCTGTAAAACTTAGTAATAACAAGCTATATAGTATTTTTTTCATCTGTTGTTTATGACAAAAAATACAGCCAATAAAACTATTCGCTGTATTTTTTATAGTGTATCATTAGTATTATAAATCAAATTTAACGCCTAAGGTAAACTTAGGTTGGTAGTATTCCATTTGCATCACGCGATTACTTACGCCTTGATAGTATCTCAACGGTTGATTAGTCAAGTTATTGGCTTCGGCGAATACACGTAAATACGAGGTGATTTTATATGACGCATTGGCATCTACAAACAATTGTTTGTCATAGTAGCTATCTTCAAAGCTATTTCCACCTAATGCATCCAAATAATCCGAAGCGTAATTCAAGGAAACACGTGCAGAGAAGCGCTCATTTTCCCATGAAAGTGACCCATTAAACATATGAGGAGCTGATCCAGGTAATTCCATATTTTTTCTCAGTTCTCCATCTGCATTGGTAATTCCCTTCGCTTCTGAATGTGTGTAGGTATAGTTTACATAGATTCCCAACCCTTTGAAAAACTTACCTGGAATAAAATCTAATTGTCGTTGAAAAGCAACCTCAACACCGAATAAATTCACTTGATCTCCATTGCGTTGTTGAGTAAATTTCCAGTTCTCACCTGCCTTGATTGGGTTTACTTGATCTGGAAAAGCCGCATTAAAATGATCTTGAGTAAAAGATCCCGAATGATACGTATAGATAAAGTCATTTAAGTTTTTGTAAAACACACCCGCAGAAAACATCCCCACAGACTGGAAGTATTTTTCTGCCATTAAGTCAAAGTTATAAGCATACGTTGCTTTCAAATCAGGATTACCTGCTGCAATTGCATTGTCTTGAGACACTACACTAATATAAGGGGCTAAAGCGTAGTAATCAGGTCTGGCTAAGGCAGTAGTAAAAGCTGCTCTATAAATCCAATCACTATCCGTTTGATATTTAAACGTCAAGCTAGGCATTACATTGGTATAGCTGTTGGTGTTGTTTACTTCTCCCACTAAATCACTTTCGTCTACAATGTGATTTCCAGTATAATCAATACTGGTGTGCTCCACACGTGCCCCTACAATCATCGATACATTCTCGTTAAAATCTTGGTCCCAACGAATGTAGCCCGCGTATATTTTTTCTTTCGCCTTGTAGTTTAGTGCTAAATACTCTTCTGGTTTAGCTTCTTTTTCAAATAAGCTAGCGTTGTTTACATCCAATCCTCCTAAATACTGATTAGAAGCAAAATATCCAGGTACATATCTACTTCCTGCTTGAAAATTTGTTCCTTCATAAAAATGGTGTGGTACTTCAGCTAATCCTCCAATTGCATTCGGTGCGATTGGCGTATATTCATAGAACATATTATCGCGTTTTTTGTCTTTTAAACGCAAGCGTCCACCAAAGCGCAAACGCCCTTTTTGATCCTCAATTACAGAAAATGGAATTCGGAAGTTTAATTTAGCTCCAAACTCACTGTCTTTCGTGAAATTGTGATTTTCCGTTAATTTTCTAAAGCTAAAATTTTCAGGTGTATCCTTTGCAGCAGTGAGTAAAGGGAAATTGCCATCCGATAAATCCTCTACCATCGCTACTTTTTTATTCTGAAAATCTAAATAACGCTCACCAGGTCTGTCCTCTGATGCACGAGCGTAATTCACAGACCAATCCATATCTAAATTACTCGACCATAAATGCGTACCACTTAAGGCGTAATTTTGTACGCGTTGATCTTCCAAACGGGTGTTTTTATTGCGACTATTGTCGATTCCGCCTTTTGTCTCTCTTCGAATATCACCTTTATACCCTATGATGTTGTTTTCTGTATTGTACTCAGGTGTAATTCCTCTATAACGCACACGGTATCGATTTTCTCTATCGTCTCTCCAGTTGTAGATCGCACTGGCATAAATCGTATGGTTTTCGTTAATTTTGTAGTCAAAAGCTCCCGAGAAACTACGACGTACACGTTGTACATCGTATTTTCTAATATCGTACTCACTGATGTAAACGTTGTTGTGTTCGTCTTGATCCCAAACAGCTTCTACGTTATCAGATCCAAAGTTATTGTTGTTATAGGACCCACTTAAAATCATTCCGAATTTTGAATCAAGAAAGCGATTGCCGTAAACGAAACTTCCAATGTAATTTCCCTTTTCTCGAATCGGGTTATATCCTCCAGCTACTGTTGCAGAGATACGCTCTCCATAGGGCGATGCACGTGTAATTAAATCAACTGATCCTCCAATAGCATCGGCATCCATATCTGGGGTTAAGGTTTTATTTACTTCAATAGAAGAAATCATATCCGATGGAATTAAATCCATCTGCACATTGCGGTTATCTCCTTCAGCTGAAGGAATTCGGTCTCCATTTAACGTCACTGAGTTTAAGCTAGATGCCAATCCTCTTATTACGATATTACGTGCTTCACCTTGGTCGTTTTGCATAGTAATTCCCGGTACGCGTTTTAGTGCATCTCCAATATTCGAGTCGGGAAAACGCCCTACTTGATCTGCGGAAATGACATTGGTTACATTGGCGTTGTTCTTCTGCTGATTCAACGCTTTTGCTTGTCCTTTTAAGCGATCGCCAATAATGACAATTCCCTCCAACGTTTGAATATCGGTAGTCAAACTTAGGTTAACTACGGTATTTTGTCCAGCTGTTACCGCTACAGTCTGTTCGATGGGAGCGTATCCCATATAACTAACAGATAAGGTATAATCTCCCCCTGGTATGTTTAAAAATTCAAAGTAACCATTGGTATCACTAATGGTATATTGTTTTCCATTATTTAGTAACACAGCCGCTCCTGGTAGTGAGCTTTTATCTGTTGCATCAATTACACGCCCAGATACAATACCGTGTTTTTTCTCTGCATTTTGCGCCTGTAAGGTCCATGCCAAACAAAGGGTAAAAAATAAAAATAAGTATTTTACTTTCATCATAATAACATTGAATTGTTTTAGGCAAACTTACCCTTACCCCTACGAAAGAGTGTTTCTATATTGTTATGATTGCGTTTCGGTTTTGTTTATTGTGTTAAAGAATAGGTTGTCTTTTTAAGGGAATGTTAGTTGTTCGTTGTGGGTTGTTCGTTGTCTGCTGAACACCCCTAAATACTGCTGACCGTTTTTAATCCTTAACTTACTAAAGGATAGTAATACTTAGTATAAGTTTGCGCTATTTTTTGAAAAGCGCTACAATAAAGAATAGAATTAGCACGTATGGTTGTACAGTTACAGTAGGACGAGACATAATTTGTTTAAGATGAGTCCATAATGAGTCCATGAAGGTATATTTGACTCATATTAAGGAAGGGCTATCTAGGATCACTTCTTGTTTTGAAGCAATTAGTTGAATGTTGCTTTTTGAGTAGGAAAATCGATTAAAAACAGCCCTCTTTGTTTTAAGCTATTCAAACGCCTAACATCTCATCGTCTCATCTAAAAGATGATCACTTTTATTTTGACCTATTCAAACACCTCACCGATACTTATAAACAAAAAAGAGGCTATGCATCACATAACCTCTTTTATCTCGTAAAATCAAATTCTACATTTGACTTTCTTCTAACTGTTGTTTTTTAGCTTTCTTCTCTTTTAAGAACTCAATTGTACCTCCAGTTGCCCAGTAGCAAGCGAAACCAATCAAGAATATTAAAAGCCAAAATGCCATTGTAATAACGGTCATGGCTACGATGAAACCTAAATACTGTTGAAATTCAAACATTTTATTCCGGATTTTTTTTTTGTATACGTCCCAAATATACATCCTTTTCTCGATATGACAATACCTCCTATTTTATTTTACCCCTTCTTTAGAATCAAACTAAATAATTCAGTATCTTTAAGGTAATTTTAAATACAAATCACATCATGGACTATAGAATAGAGAAAGACACCCTTGGGGAAGTTCAAGTACCCAAAGACAAGTATTGGGGCGCACAAACGGAACGTTCGAGAAATAACTTTAAGATTGGCCCTGAAGCCTCAATGCCGCATGAGATTATTGAGGCTTTTGCCTATTTGAAAAAAGCAGCTGCTTATGCCAATTTTGATTTAAAAGTATTGAGCCAAGAGAAACGAGATGCGATTGCACAAGTATGCGAGGAGATTATTGCAGGAAAACTGGATGATCAATTTCCTTTGGTAATTTGGCAAACGGGTTCAGGTACGCAATCCAATATGAATATCAATGAGGTGATTGCTAATCGCGCACAAGTATTGGCTGGTTTTGGCATTGGCGAGGGAGAAGCTGTATTGAAAGCCAATGACGATGTAAACAAATCTCAATCTTCCAATGACACCTACCCTACGGCTATGCATATTGCGGCTTACAAAGCAGTGATCGAATCGACAATTCCTGGGGTGACGCAATTAAAAAACACGTTAGCTATAAAAGCGAAGGAATACAAAGACGTGGTAAAAATTGGACGTACCCACTTAATGGATGCGACGCCTCTAACGTTAGGGCAAGAAATCTCCGGTTATGTTGCTCAGTTAGAACACGGCTTAAAAGCGCTCCAAAATACGTTGCCACACTTAGCGGAATTAGCCTTAGGTGGAACAGCAGTAGGCACGGGATTAAACACACCGGTAAATTACGATGTGGTGGTTGCCAAACACATCGCAGATTTTACCAAATTGCCTTTTGTAACGGCTCCAAATAAATTTGAAGCACTAGCGGCTCACGATGCCATTGTAGAAACGCATGGTGCCTTAAAGCAATTAGCAGTTTCCTTATACAAAATTGCCAATGACATCCGCATGTTGGCTTCTGGTCCTCGTTCTGGAATTGGTGAGATTATTATCCCTGCCAATGAACCAGGATCTTCTATTATGCCTGGTAAGGTAAATCCAACCCAATGTGAGGCTTTAACGATGGTGGCTGCTCAAGTATTGGGGAACGATGTAACTATTTCCTTTAGTGGTACGCAAGGGCAATATGAATTGAATGTATTCAAACCTGTGATGGCAGCTAACTTTATTCAATCCGCTAAATTAATTGGAGATGCTTGTGTGTCTTTTGATGAACATTGTGCACAAGGTATTGAACCTAACCACAAACGCATTCAAGAACTCGTTGATAACTCCTTAATGCTCGTAACGGCGCTCAATACTAAAATTGGTTATTACAAAGCTGCTGAAATTGCACAAACGGCTCATGCCAATGGCACAACCTTAAAAGAAGAGGCTGTTCGTCTGGGCTATGTAACGCCAGAAGATTTTGATCTTTGGGTAGATCCAAAGAAAATGATCGGGAATTAGTTTACGGTTAACTGTTAACCGTTATAGAAACTATTTTAATTAAAAACGAAAAAAGCAGTAGATTTCTTTCTACTGCTTTTTTTTATTAATGCGAAAGGTGTTCTACATCTTCCGGTTTGTGCTTGTATTTAAAGACAATCGCAAATAAAATCGTTACCACTAAAGAGAACAAGGCGAAGATTATCCATGAATGTCGCCATCCTTCTACTTGAAGTATTAAATCTTCTTGGCTGTATACGTAGTGATTCACCACAGCTTGAGCCAAGAACATCCCGATGGTTGCACCAAACCCATTGGTCATCATCATGAATACCCCTTGAGCAGAAGAGCGAATATCTTCACTCGTTTCATTATCTACATATAAAGACCCCGATACATTGAAGAAGTCAAAAGCGATACCGTATACGATCATCGATAAGATAAACATCCAAACTCCATTTCCTGGGTCTCCTAATCCGAATAAGCCAAAGCGCAATACCCATGCAATCATCGACATCAACATAACCACTTTAATTCCAAAGCGCTTCAAGAAGAACGGAATCAATAAAATACACAGGGTCTCTGAAATTTGAGAAAGCGAGATTAAGGCATTGGCATTACTTGCTCCCCAAGTACTTGCATATTCAGGAATTTGTTTAAACGTAGTTATGAAAGGATTAGCATATCCATTGGTGATTTGCAGTGATACCCCTAATAGCATAGAGAAAATAAAGAAAATCGCCATTTTCTTTTGCTTGAACAAAGCAAAGGCTTTTAAGCCAAAGGCATCTGCTAAACTGCGTTTTTCACTTGTTTTATTCACTGGACAATTCGGCAAAGCAAAGCTGTATAAAAACAGAATTACCCCTAAAAATCCAGATACATAAAACTGGTGATAATCTTGTTGGAAACTAATAAAGCTAGGACTACTACTAAAGTTAAAACCAAGAACTCCTTCCGTATATCCAAAGAAGTTTACAAACAACATGGCGATGATAAAACCAATGGTTCCAAATGTTCGAATGGGTGGAAAAGCTTTAATTACATCCAATTGATTTTGTTTTAACACCGTGTACGCTGTAGAATTGGAAAGGGCGATCGTTGGCATAAAGAAAGCTACACTAATGGTGTACAGGGTAAAAATGGTAGTAAAATCTACATGTTCTCCCGATACATAACCATAATATCCTGTAGCAAACATAAAAAGAGCGGCTAACAAGTGGTTAATTCCCAATAAACGTTGTACAGGAATCCAGCGATCTGCTACGATTCCCATGATTGCAGGCATGAAGATAGACACAATTCCCTGCATAGCATAAAACGAACCAATTTTAGGTCCTAATCCTATAGATCCTAAATAGTTTCCCATTGACGTTAAATAAGCTCCCCAAACAGCAAATTCGAGGAAGTTCATAAACGTAAGTTTTAATTTCACATTCATAATTCTATGGTGTATAGTGTATGGAAATAAACAGCATTGGGATTTCCTTCTTGATTATTTCCGTCCATCGTTTTTAAATTCTTTCTTTTACTAATTGGAGGATTAAATCAAATTGCTCTTCTCTCGATAAATCTGAATTATCAATTTCAATAGCATCTGTTGCTTTTACTAGAGGAGAATCTTCTCTGGCAGTGTCGATTTGATCTCTTTCCACTACATTGCGGAAAACTTCTTCGTATTCGACCTGGTCATTCTTTTCTTTTAGTTCTTTAAAGCGTCTTTCTGCGCGAATTTCTGGTGAAGCAGTCATAAATATTTTCAGCTCTGCATCAGGGAAAACAACTGTTCCGATATCCCTACCATCCATCACAACACCTTTAGCTTTACCCAGGTTTTGTTGTTGTTCAACTAATTTTCTTCTCACTTCCGATACAGCAGCGATTTGACTTACAAATTGCGACACCTCAAGTGTACGGATGAGTTCTTCTACATTTTCATTATTTAAATAAATATCGGCATACCCTTTGGATACATTGTATTCAAAGTGAACATCAAAAGTATCTAACAGCTCCACTAATCGAGCTTGATCAAAACTTTTGGTTGAGATCAGTCCTTTGCGCATGGCAAAAAGCGTCACTGCACGATACATTGCACCCGTGTCAATATAGATATACCCCAATGACTTGGCCAATGCTTTTGCTAACGTACTTTTTCCTGTAGAAGAAAAACCGTCAATTGCTATAGTTATCTTTTTCAAATTTGAAAAATTTACAATTAATTCATATCAAAACAAACACCAAACATACTTGTGTTTGCTGCTGTGGTTTGGCGTGCATAAGAATAGTTGAATTTAAAGCGTTTGAGTTGTAAACCAACGCCCGCAGAGATTCCAGCGAAATGCCTATTGTCGACGATTCGCAATTCTTCCCCCTTTCTGAAGTTATAGCCCAAACGGACTTGGAACTTCTTTCTGGGAAAAAGTTCTACTCCAACAATGAAATGCCTAAGGGCATTATTAAAAAAACGGACCTTTTCTTCTTTGAATTCTTCGTCTATAGACGTAGTTCCCCTATTGGGGTTTGAAAAGGACAAATCCCATTGTTGTAAATTATCTATTGTAATGTGCCAACGCAAAGGTACGTTTTCTAATTCTTTCGAAACAGAAATTGCAACATCTAATGGTAATTTTTCTCGATAATCTGCATAGGTCTTTAGCTGAGCTCCCAGATTACGGGCAGTGAAGGCAAAATCCCATTGTCCGATTTCGTCTCTATAGCGCACACCTAGGTCTATCGCAGCACCAATCGATTGATACGACTCTAAAGCCGAAAAAACGAATTTTACATTTGCTCCAACATACCAATCTGACTGCTCTATTTGATAGGAAGATCCCATCGTCAGAGCTACTTCATTCCCTTGAAAACTACCTGTATAGCTACCAAATTCGTCATATCCTTCCATATCGCCATAGTTGAGATAATTGACTCCTACAAAGAGGTTGTGTTTGGATCGAAAAGTCTTGGAATAGCCCAAAGAACCATAATTGGCAGCGCCATACACCCGACTAAAACTCGCCTCGAGTTGGTTGTTCATGCCTTCATTAATCAAAGCAGGATTCCAAAATGCTTGACTTACATTAGTGGAAGAAGTGAAATTTTTCCCGCCTAAAGCCGCCTGAACAGGTGATGAAGGCAAATTCAAAAACTGATAGGTATAATCAGCCCCTACTTGGCTATAGGATTTAAACGATAGCAAGCAGATCACGGTCAAGCCTATCCACGATATTGAATTCCTCATGAGACGTTTGTATTACGTCGCTAATATATTACATTTTCAAAAACAATTGTAAAAGTTTGTTCAGCGTGAGGTTTGTGCTTTGTGAGGTTTGTGCTTTGTGAGGTTTGTGCTTTGTGAGGTTTGTGCTTTGTGAGGTTTGTGTTTTGTGAGGTTTGTGTTTTGTGAGGTTTGCTCATCGTGAAGTTTATCTCCTTGGTTAATATTTAGCTCATTAGGTTAATATTTTATTTTCGTATTCGATGAATCTACGATTCTATTTGCTCTTTGTAGAGCATGGACAACTTCACAAAGAGCAAATAACAAAGGGTGACCTTTTGGGACACCCTCTTTTATTTTGTTTATACACCTAGTGTAAAGTTACGCTTTCTCTACCCTAAACTGTTTTGCTTTTTTTACTTTTTCGTCTAAAAGGGCTATTTTCAAAACTTCATCCATACGATCAACATAATGAAAGCTCAAGCCTTTTACATAGTCGTCTTTAATTTCTTCAATATCCTTTCTATTCTCTTTACACAAGATAATTTCTTTGATATTAGCTCGTTTTGCCGCCAAGATTTTTTCTTTAATTCCACCAACAGGTAATACTTTTCCTCTTAGGGTAATCTCTCCGGTCATTGCTAAATTTTTCTTCACTTTTCGCTGAGTAAATGAAGAAACCATAGATGTTAGCATGGTAATACCTGCACTTGGTCCATCTTTTGGCGTAGCTCCTTCAGGAACGTGAATATGGATTTTATAATGTTCAAATACATCTGCGGCGATTCCCCATTCATCAGCATGTGCTTTGATGTATTCCAAAGCGATTGTTGCTGATTCTTTCATCACAGTACCTAAATTACCTGTAATACTCAAACCTCCTTTCCCTTTCGAAATAATAGATTCAATATATAAGATATCTCCACCAACGCTAGTCCAAGCTAAACCTGTAACCACACCTGCAACGTCGTTATTTTCGTATTTATCAGCCTCAAATCGAGGAGTACCTAATATTTTTCGAATATCTTCTTCTGTCACTTTAGGATTAAACTCTTCTTCTAAAACAATCTTTTTAGCAATACCTCTAGCTACATGAGCTAGCTGTTTATTTAATCCACGTACCCCAGACTCACGTGTGTAATGCGTTACGATAAACTCCATTTGTTTTTTACCGATCACTAAATCCTTAGCAGTAAGTCCGTGTTCTTCTACTTGTTTGGGCAACAAGTGTTGCCTACCGATTTCTACTTTTTCTTCAATAGTATAGCCCGTCATTTCAATGATTTCCATACGGTCTCTCAACGCAGGCTGAATGGTTGACAAACTATTTGAAGTAGCGATAAACATTACTTTAGACAAATCATATCCCATTTCAAGGAAGTTGTCATAAAAATCGCTGTTTTGTTCGGGATCTAATACCTCTAGCAAAGCAGAAGATGGGTCTCCCGTATTACTAACCGATAATTTATCAATTTCATCTAATAAAAAAACAGGGTTTGATGTTCCAGCTTTTTTCAAACTTTGAATGATACGCCCTGGCATCGCACCGATATACGTTTTTCTGTGTCCTCTGATTTCTGCTTCATCGCGTAAGCCACCCAAAGAAATTCGGATATATTCACGCCCTAATGCTTTAGCAATAGACTTTCCGATAGATGTTTTACCCACCCCTGGAGGTCCATATAAACACAAAATAGGAGCTTTCAAGTCATTGCGCAGTTTCAATACAGCCATATGCTCTAATACTCTTTTCTTCACGTCTTCGATCCCGTAGTGATCTTTGTCTAATATCTTTTGAGATCTTTTGAGGTCAAACTTATCCTCTGAATATTTTTGCCAAGGTAACTCAAGCAAAAGTTCAAGGTAATTGCGTTGAATACCAAACTCAGCTACTTGGGGATTCATGCGTTGCCATTTCATCAATTCTTTGTCGAAACGCTCTCGAACCTCTTTGCTCCACTTTTTATCTTTGGCTTTTTTGCGCATGTCTTCGAATTCCTCCTCATTTGAAAAACCACCCAATTCTTCTTGAATCGTTTTCATTTGCTGGTGAAGGAAGTACTCTTTTTGTTGCTGATCGAGATCAATACGCACTTTGGACTGAATTGTATTTTTCAGTTGTAATTTTTGCAATTCAACATTCATTAGACGCAACGTTTCATACGCGCGTTCGTTTAGATTATTGATGTGCAACAGTTTTTGTTTATCTTCTACCGTTAGATTGAGATTAGATGAAACAAAGTTAATTAAGAAAGAATTACTTTCAATATTCTTTACTGCAAAAGAAGCTTCTGTAGGAATATTGGGATTTTCTTTAATAATTTCAACCGCGAGTTCTTTGATTGAATCTACAACAGCTAAAAACTCAGGATCATCCGCTTCTGGACGTATTTCCTCACATTCTTTTACAGTAGCTGTTAAATACGGTTTTTCAGCAATCATCTCCACAATTTCAAATCGCTTTTTACCTTGTAAAATTACCGTTATATTACCATCAGGCAACTTGAGAACTTTGATAATACGCGCGACTGTTCCGTGGTGGTGAATATCATTCATACCAGGATCCTCTGTATCTTCATTGATCTGTGCTACAACTCCAATGCTTTTGCCTTTCTTATTTGCTGCTTCAATTAACTTAATGGATTTATCTCTTCCTGCGGTTATTGGAATAACCACACCTGGAAATAGCACCATATTGCGTAAAGGCAAGATGGGCAATTCTACAGGAAGCTCTTCATTGTTCATTTCTTCTTCATCCTCTTGACTTAACAAAGGAATGAATTCAGAATCTCCATCTAAGAAATCATCAAGCATCAAATTATCTAATGTTATTATTTTTTGGTTTGCCATATTATAAATATCACGTCATTTTGTCAGTAGCCTTCATTCTAAAATCATCATCAAAAACCCTAAGTCATTAATAATCAACAAAAATAGCTACAAACTAGTTTCATACTACTGTAGTAGTTCAATCTTTATGCCATAAAAAAACCTTGCATAAAGCAAGGTCTTATGTCAGTTTTTTTATGTCGTCCACTATTATAATTCAATAGGACCATTACCATCTCCAGGACCAGGTGTTACTATCGATTCTTTCATCCTTAGGTTTGCACTAAAATCACCAAATTCTAACGTAATAACATTTCCATCTTTCGATTTTAATTTAAACAAAAACTTACCTGTAAAAATTGTTCTTTCCTGTATTCCACTTGATTCGATAGTTTCAATTTTAAATGAGCTTCCGCCTAAATCTTTAGCCTCTGCATCAGCGTAGTACTTCACTCCATTTTCTGAAGTATACACTACGTCTACATCATCGTAACCGTAAGCGCCTACAACTGCTTCTTTTGGAAAGCTAATTTCAATAATTCTCTTGCGCAAAGATGAACTTTCTGCTTTAAGCACAACTTTTCCATTTTGAATATCACCTTGTGGATTTGACACCACCAAAAGGTCTTTCATTTCTCTATTGTCTAACGTAGCGTATACAAATCCGAATTCGCTTTGTACTCCTACTCTTTTGTATGGGATATTCTTGAATTCACCTGATATATTAAAAGATCTCAATAAAGCTGTATTTGTAGGATAAGGATTTACCAAACTATTGTACGAACCACTTACGAGCATTGCTTCTTTATCAATCTTTGTAATTTTAATCATTCCATTGTTTTTCTTTGGATCCAACATATCCAAAGAACTAAATGCATCATAAGAACCTTCTCCTGTTTTCAATAGATAAGTCATCGGATTTAGATTCGTTGGAAAATTACCTTCTTGGAATCGCAACACTTTGAATTCAAACTTTTCATTCCCCTCATCTATCCAATCCAACAATAAAGTAAATTCACCATTGACGTCTAGTTTGGCAATGAAATTTTCTTTTTCAATACGTGTTGTATCAGGCAAAGTAAGAGAAACAAATGTTGGTCCCTTATAATTTGGATCACTTGAAAAGTCACTATTATCGGAACTACTACAAGATGCCACTAATCCACCTCCAACAGTCAAGATGCTTATACCCATCAATATCGAATAAATTCTCTTCATAATTTCATATTCTAATTACAAATTCAAATATATATATTTTAATAGATTTTAAAACTTTTTTAACAAAAAATATTTAACAAAAAATACTCTATTTTATTTCTTCTTCTCGTTTACACGCAATAATAAGAAAAAACCAACGATAAAAAAGAGAATAAGAAATAAAATCGCATTCTGCATTTTACCTGTTAAGTCACTAATTAGTCCATAGATAGACATTCCTACGACAATACCTATTTTTTCTGTTACATCGTAAAAACTAAAAAAGGAAGTGGTATCTGTAGTTTCAGGCAACAACTTCGCGTACGTAGAACGAGAAAGGGACTGAATTCCTCCCATCACTAATCCAACAAAAGCTGCCGCAACGTAAAACTCATTTGGAGAAATAATGGTATACGCATAGATACAAATAAAGACCCACAAAACATTCAAAACACAAAGTGTATAAATGTTACCAATGCGCTTAGACAAACTAGAGGTTGCAAATGCACCGACAATAGCAATGAGTTGAATCAGCATAATACTGACGATAAGCCCCATGCTTCGCTGTCGTTCATCTTGCCAGGCAATTTCCTTTTCACCAAAGAAAGCAGCAATAATCATCACGGTTTGCACAGCCATGCTATAGACAAAGAACGCAACTAAATAGCGTTTTAGTATGCGTTGTTCTTGTAAGAGCACCATGACTTTCTTTAATTCTGTAAATCCTTTAAATACGATTCCCTTAGACAGTTTCTTGTCATTTTTAAAATCAGGTAATCTTCGAAAGGTGATTTGGCTGAACGCAATCCACCAAACTCCTACTAAAATGAAAGACATTCGCATAGCTTGTTGTCCGTTGTCAAAACCTAATTTTTCGGCGTTCATGACCAACGCTAAGTTGAGAATTAACAAGACCACACTTCCCACGTACCCCAAGGCGTATCCTTTAGCGCTGATGCGATCTTGTTGCTCTTCATAGGCAATGTCAGGTAAATAGGAATTATAGAAGACTAAACTTCCCCAAAAACCAATTAATCCCATCATATAAATAAACAAGCTCAATCCAAAATAGTCTAGGCTAAAAAAATACAACAACATACAAGAAACTGAGCCAATACCACAAAAGAGCTTCATGAAGAACTTTTTAGTACCCAAATAATCTGCGATTCCCGATAATAGTGGAGAAATAAAAGCAATGATTAAAAACCCCAAAGCGGTGATATAGCTAATAATACTTTCGCTATTCATAGAAACACCGAAGAAAGTATACTGATCTATTTTTTTGGCTCTGAATAACATTCCATAGTAAAGTGGGAAAATAGAAGATGATATCACTAGCGGATAAACTGAATTCGCCCAATCGTAAAATGCCCAAGCATTTAAAAGTTTGGCATTCCCCTTTTCAAAATTTTTCATTCTACAGGTTCTAAATGGGCTACTAAAGTAAAAAAAAGCTACCTCTATGGGTAGCTTTTTTCTGTATATTTTAAAAGTTCACGCCAAATTTAGCAGCTTCTGCCTTGGCAGCAGGAATTAATTTCTTTAAATCTTCAATGCGTTGTTGATTGGAAGGGTGCGTACTTAAAAAAGATGCTCCTCCTCCTCCATCGCCGCTATTTGCAGCCATTCGGCTCCAAAAGTTTACCGCTTCATCCGGATTATACCCAGCAATAGCCATCAAAGTTAAACCGATTTTATCTGCTTCACTTTCGTTACTACGGCTAAACGGCAACATCACTCCATATTGACTTCCCAATCCAAAAGCCATAGCCAGGGCTTCCTTCGTTGATCCTTTGCTATTTGCTGTCGCTGCATCTAGTCCAACTGCTGCTGCCTGCTGTAACATTGCCGCACTCATACGCTGCTGACCGTGATTGGCCAAAGCATGTGAAACTTCATGTCCCATAACCGTTGCAATTCCAGCATCCGTTTGACAAATTGGTAAAATACCAGTAAAGAATACAATCTTTCCCCCTGGCATACACCAGGCATTTACCTCTTTGTCATCGACTAAATTATACTCCCAACGATAGTCGTCCAAGTACTTTGGATAACCATTTGCCGTCAACCACTTCTCGGCAGCTATGCGGATCTTGTTTCCAATATCTTCAATTCGCTTTGCATCTTTCGTTCCTTTAACGACTTTATTTTCTTTTAAGAACGCTCCATACTGCTGGAAAGACGATGGAAATAAAGAAGCATCCGATACAAATGCCATTGTACTCTTCCCACTAAACGGATTGGTCTTACAACCACTTAGCAATAGAAGAACCCCTAAAGTTAAAGCTAGTTTTCTCATTCCTTTTTTTTATCAAAATTAAAACTATTCTGTTATGTTTAACAAATGAAATCGACTTTTTGTTTTTATCTATTTAGATCCCATCATAAAAAAACAAAAAAGCATCCTTCAAAAAGTCTCCCAATATATTTTGTACTTTTGTTTGAAATGTTGGTAAATAATGCAAGACAATACAAAAAAGGTAAAACACTCACTAGAAGTACCTAAATCGATCATTTGGACAGGGAAGTTTTTACAATTTTTCTCCCTTTCACTCGCTGCAAAATTCGCACAGAATCTCTTTATAACACCGATTAAATTCAAAACGCCTAAAAGAGAAAAAGAAATGCTATCCAAAAGCAAACGAACGAAGTTATACGTCAATACCATCAAAAAAGACATTGTTGTATACGAATATGGAATCAACAAAAAAGCAACAAAAAAAGCGTTGCTCATTCACGGTTGGAATGGCAGAGGCACTCAGCTTGTCACTATTGCTCATATATTGATCAGACAAGGTTATGACATTGTGAGTTTTGACGCTCCTGGTCATGGTTTTTCACCGAAAACCAAAACCAATTTGACTGAATTTATCGCCTCTGCTTTTGAAATAGAAAAACAATTTGGTCCTTTTGACCTTGTGGTTGGGCACTCGTTGGGAGGCATGACAACCATCAATGCTTTACGCGATGGTTTACAGGCAAAGAAAGCAATTATCATTGGCAGTGGAGACGTTGTACAAGACGTCATTGAAGACTTTGTGAAACAAATTCAACTCAAACCTGCAATTGCACAGATAATCAAAGTGCGTTTTGAAAAACAATTCAACCGCACAATGGATAGTTACTGCGTACATAAGGCTGCAGAGCACTTAACCATTCCCTTGTTAATCGTGCATGATGAGGATGATATTGATGTACCCATTAAAGCGGCGTATCAGATTAAAAAGCACGCACCGACAAGTCAGTTGATGGTAACGACAGGTTTAGGTCACCGCAAGATATTAGGAGACAAAAAGGTAATCGAACGCATTCGCGACTTTACACAAGAAAACAACTAAGTACAACAACATGAAAAAAGACAAACACACAACAGAGCAAGAATGGCAGGAAATACTAACACCAGCACAATTTTATGTATTGAGAGAAAAAGGGACAGAACGACCTTTTACAGGAGAATACAATGACTTTTATGAAGAAGGACAGTACGCTTGCTCAGGCTGTAGTCAAGTTTTGTTCGACTCCAGCACCAAGTTCAACTCACATTGTGGATGGCCTTCATTTGACCAAGCCATAGAAGGAAGTGTAACTTATATTAAAGATTTATCACATGGAATGGTTCGTGTGGAAGTCGTTTGTTCCAATTGTCAAGGCCATTTAGGTCATGTATTTCCTGATGGACCACAAGAAACGACAGGACATCGTTATTGCATAAACTCAATTTCGATCAAGCATCAAAAGTAGGCAACGTATTAGTTCTAGCTAAGGATTTTCTTGTTTGAACTAATACAAGAGTTTTACTTCTTTCAAATCAAATTCTCTTTTCGTAGTGTCCTCCATCTCAATCACTAACTTCCCATAAGACGTTACATCTCTTATTATTCCATTAAAGCGATCACCTTGAGGTAATTCAAAAGCAGACACTCTGTCTTTTCGATATAGATGAGTTTTATACGCTTGCCACATAGGTACACTATTTTCCTCACTCAACTGCTGATATCCCAAAGCTAACTCCTGCAACAACGCGTGAAAGAGTTCTTCTTTATTCAGCTGTCTTGCAAGCAGGACCGAGAGTGAGCTTGCTTTGCTCATAGCGGTAAAGTTCTTTTGATTAACGTTGATCCCAATTCCCACAATTGAGAATACTTCCCCCTTGTGTTTGATAATATTCTCAATGAGTATGCCACAGATTTTCTTCGTACAAGACAAAATGTCATTTGGCCATTTGATAAAAAATGGCAGGTCATACATTTTTTTTAAGGTGCGAACAACGGCCAAGGCAACCATAACATTTAAGTCAAAAACACGTTGAATCGACGTAGGTTTATTTTTCAACAACACACTAAACGTCAGGTTACTACCCGCTTCAGACATCCAACTAGAGCCGCGTTGTCCCTTACCTGCAAATTGATTTTCCGCCACAACAACGGTGAAATTTTCTAAATCACAAGTTGTTAACATCTCCCTTAAATAGGTGTTTGTAGACGCCGTGGCATCGAGTTTGATAATATTCATATAAAATTATTGTAGTCTAATCAGAAGCGATTCACTATATTTGAACCCAAAATTAGGAAACATATTTTTGTTAACTTGAAGAAATTTAGATAAAATCAATAAATGACAAACAAAACTATCAACAACGACGAATTGATTGCTAATATTATCAAAGGAATTGAAGCTGTAAAAGGGGAAAACACAACAATTTTAGATTTAAGAGAAATAGATAACACACCTTGTGATTACTTCATTATATGTGATGGAAATTCGAATACGCAGGTCAATGCGATCGCGGGTTCAGTTCAAAAAATTGTATCAAAAGAATTACACGACAAACCTTGGCATGTTGAAGGGGAAATAAATGCGGAATGGATTTTAATGGACTACGTTAATGTTGTGGTACACGTATTCCAAAAATCGATTCGTGAATTTTACAACCTAGAGAGCTTGTGGGGAGACGCAAAGATTACAAATATCAACAGCCAATATTAAACCTTAAAATTTATTCTTCATGGCGGGAAACATAAAACCAAACCAAAACAAACCCAAATTTAGTCCGTGGATATTGTACGCGAGTATTGTGGTTATTGTATTGGTTATAAACTTTTTATCAAACGGAAGCGGTGTTGGAGATTCCAAACAACTGAGTTTGTCTAAATTCTTCGATTACCTTAAAGAGGGGAAAGTTGAAAAGGTAGAATTCAATCGTTCTGTTGCTAAAATATATTTGACCAAAGACGCTTTGCAGAGCAAAGACTTTGAAGAATTACAAAGAAAATCAATCTTAGGTAAAGAGAATACAGGCCCTCAGTTTGTAACAGAAATTGGCAACTCAGAAATTTTCCAAAAGAAATTGGATGAGGCTGCTGGTGAGGGCAAACTAGTCGAATACAAATCAGAAGCTGAAAGCAATTGGGGTGATTACTTCATAAGCTTCTTGCCTATCATCATTATCATTGGTTTTTGGCTATTCATGATGAAAAGAATGACTGGCGGCGGCGGCGCTGGTGGCGGCGGACAGATTTTCTCTATTGGAAAGTCGAAAGCAAAACTCTTTGACGAAAAGAACGACATTAAAGTTACTTTTAGTGATGTTGCAGGACTAGAGGGAGCAAAAGAAGAAATTGTAGAAATTGTAGAGTTCTTAAAGAACCCAGAAAAATACACCTCAATTGGTGGAAAAATTCCAAAAGGAGCTCTTTTGGTAGGACCTCCAGGAACAGGTAAAACACTATTAGCTAAAGCAGTTGCTGGTGAGGCAAAAGTACCTTTCTTCTCGTTATCTGGTTCTGATTTCGTAGAAATGTTTGTTGGAGTTGGTGCATCACGTGTACGCGATCTATTCAAACAAGCGAAAGAAAAATCACCAGCTATTATCTTTATTGACGAGATTGACGCTGTAGGTAGAGCACGTGGAAAAAGCAATTTCTCTGGTTCAAATGACGAAAGAGAAAATACGCTAAACCAATTGCTGACAGAAATGGACGGTTTCGGCTCACATACAAACGTAATTGTATTGGCCGCAACTAACCGCGCTGAAATCTTAGATAAAGCACTTTTACGTGCGGGTCGTTTTGACAGACAGATTTACGTTGATCTTCCAGATGTTAAAGAAAGAGAAGCTATTTTCAACGTTCACTTGCGCAATATTAAAAGAGTAGACAACTTAGATATCGACTTTTTAGCGAAACAAACACCTGGATTCTCTGGTGCTGATATTGCTAATGTTTGTAACGAAGCGGCTTTAACCGCGGCTCGTAAAGACAAGAAAGAAGTAGATATGCAAGACTTCTTGGATGCTGTAGACCGTATTATTGGTGGATTAGAAAAGAAAAACAAAATCATTACACCAGAAGAGAAATATGCGATTGCTATACACGAAGCAGGTCATGCTACGGTAAGTTGGATGTGTGAACACGCAGCACCACTAGTAAAAGTGACTATTGTACCGCGTGGACAAAGCCTAGGAGCTGCATGGTATTTACCCGCAGAAAGACAAATTGTCCGCACAGAACAAATGCTAGATGAAATGTGTGCTACTATGGGAGGTCGTGCAGCTGAAAAAATTGTCTTTGACAAAATTTCTACTGGCGCCTTAAGCGATCTTGAAAAAGTAGCTAAACAAGCTAGAGCTATGGTTACCGTTTATGGATTAAACGATAGACTTGGAAATATTACGTATTACGATTCATCAGGTCAAAACGAATACAACTTTAGCAAACCTTATTCAGAAGATACTGCTAAAGTAATTGACGAAGAAATCTCAAAATTGATTGAAGGCCAATACGAGCGTGCTCAAACCATTTTAACGGAACACAAGGATAAATTAATTCAATTAGCCGATTTACTTTGTGAAAAAGAGGTTATTTTCCAACAAGATTTAGAAAATATCTTTGGCAAAAGACCTTTCGATCCAGTTGAAACAGTAGAAAACACAATTCAACCTCAATCGAATAGCGAAGAAACAATTGCTTAGGTAAGCATAATATGACAAACCATATAAAAATCTTAACTTAAAGACTCTTTTAAGTTAAGATTTTTTTTATCTTTGAAGATAATACAAACCATCTATTTCGACACTTAACCTATGAGCTTTCTAAAGAAGTTAATTAGCGGATTTATGTCAAAACAAAACAATGAAGAAAACGGTGATCAAAAAAGCCAATATCTTCCAGAGACTGTTATGCCTGTTGATGACTTATTCACTGTTAATTTTAAGAATAACGGTGGTAAGTTCTTGTATTGTGATACACAAACAGAATTACACGAAACCTTTGTCAATGTATTAGTGGAAAATGATTGGTTTGAAAAAGAAGCCCTAACACATGAAAATCAATTTCATTCACTTTTAAGGGATAATAATATTAAATATATCAACTCAAAGCAACCGCTTTTTTTTGTTTCCTCCTGTGAAAGTCTAATTGCAGATGACGGAGCAATTTTATTTTGCGAAAAGCAACTGAGAGATTACAAACCGCACGAAATCCCAGACAACATAATTATTATCGCCGCAACCAGTCAAATTACTCGAACAAAGAGTGATGGTTTACGCGAGATAAAAAGAAAGTACAGCAGTTCTTTGCCCACTAATATTACGGCCATTAATTGTTTTAAACCGTCTGCCAATCAAGATTTCTTAAGTTATGGCAGATCTCCTAAAAACTTATATTTACTTTTATTAGAAGATCTCTAAATTATGTCTGAAACCGTTAAAAGAGCAATATCTGGAATTGTGTATATTGTTCTCCTACTAAGTGCAACTTTATACGATGCGCTAACCTTCAAAATACTTTTTAGTTTTTTTATGGTTGTAGCAGCTTATGAATTCGCACGCTTACTACAACTATCCAAGTACTTTTGTGTAGGGGTTAGCTTATTAGCCGTATTAGCCCTATTTCAATCGGTGGTAGCTTTACCTATTAACGCCTTAGTCATTGTTACTTTTTTAATACTCCTAGCGATTACAGCTGAACTATTTACCACAAGAAAACCTAACCGCAGTCTTCCAATCAAGATTGTTCTTTTCTTAGGATACATCATTGGAACATTCTTAGCCTTTTTACACCTTCCTTATACCGCAGAAGGTTATCAACCTCAAATCGTTATTGGTATCCTTATTTTAGTATGGACCAATGATACATTTGCTTATATCGTTGGTAAAAAATTCGGTAAACACAAGTTGTTTGAGCGTATATCACCCAAGAAAACTATTGAGGGTTTACTAGGCGGGATTGTCTTCGCAATTATTGCTTCACTCGTATTAAATCAGTTTTTTACCTCATTAAATGTGTATATTTGGATTGCAAGTGCTATTTTTGTAGGACTATTTGGAACGCTAGGCGACTTGGTTGAATCCCATTTCAAAAGAGAAGCAGGTGTAAAAGATAGTGGTGCTATCATGCCTGGCCACGGAGGTATACTAGATCGTTTAGACAGTATCTTGTTTATCTCACCCTTTTTATATATAATTTTTCAAATTTTATAAGTCATGTTTCATAAAGAAGGAACTAAAATTATTTTTTTCTCGTTAGTAGTCGCTGTAATCATTATTGTAGTTTTTGATTATTTTATAACGATTGATTGGTTAAGAATGACTTTGTCATCTATTATTCTAGCACTGCTAATCTTAGTATTGCAATTCTTTAGAAATCCAAACAGATCAATTACACCCAATGACCAAGTAATTGTAGCACCTGTGGATGGAAAAGTTGTTGTGATAGAAGAAGTTTATGAGCCTGAGTACTTTAAAGATAACCGTTTAATGGTTTCTATTTTTATGTCGCCCATCAACGTACACGTTACGCGTTATGGATTAAGCGGGTTAATTAAATACAGCAAATACCACGCAGGAAAATACTTAGTAGCTTGGCATCCAAAAGCAAGTGAGGAAAACGAAAGAACAACCGTAGTTATTGACAACCCTGTTTATGGAGAGGTGATGTACCGTCAAATTGCTGGTGCATTGGCGAAACGAATTGTTAACTACGCACAACCTGGTATGCAAGCCATTCAGGGAACAGATGCTGGATTTATTAAATTCGGATCTAGAGTAGATCTATATTTACCTATTGGAACAAAAGTAGATGTAGTACTCAACCAAAAAGCGATCGGTAACAAAACGGTAATTGCAAAAAAATAGGAATGAACGAGCAACTAGATAGAGACTTCTTAGAAGCTTATGAGCGAATTTCAAAAGAAGCTAGAAATTTAGCTCCCGATGTTATGCTGCGGATTTACGCCTATTACAAACAAGCGACTAATGGTTTAAGTCACCAAGACTTTGAACATATGTCTCACGATTTGAAAAAGGCCTTTAAGTTCAACGCATGGACACAAGTTAGTCACTTATCCACTGAAGAAGCTAAAGCAGAATATATTAGAATTGCCCAAACAATTTTGACCAAAAAATGAAAAAAATCAAGTCGTTAAACCTAGCTTTTTACTTCCTGGTGTTATTAGCGGCATCTTGTGGCAAAAAAAATGACCTCATTGAAGTCGAAATTCCCAAAAGGGAAACGTTTATTGTTGAAAAAAAATCAGTCTTAGGTCAAGAAAAGGTTAAAACCAAACAAGGTCCTTTTGACATGAATCCGCTTGCCTTTCAATATGAAGAGCTAAGTGATTTGTTTACACCTGAAGATTTAGCGTTGCACTATGGAGAAATACATTTAAACTATGCGAATCGCTTAAATACAGCTATTCACAACACTCCTTTTGTAACTGATAGCCTTGTGGGTATCTTAAGCAAAGTAACGTCTACACAAGTAGAAATAAACCATCTAGCAAGTGCTTATTACAACCATAATTTCTTTTGGCAATCCATAAGTAAAACAACGACAACAAGTCCAAACACAACCTTGTCGGCCATGATTACTTCTAGTTTTGGTTCTTACAATAATTTAAAAGCTGAAATTACAAGAATAGGTGTTGAATTTGAAGGTTCGGGTTGGTTGTGGCTTCTTGCGGATCACCGCAATAACCTCACTTTACTAACCACAGAAAACAATACAAACCCAATTACATTGCGAATGGGTAAACCCCTATTAGTTATTGATTTATGGGAACACACTTATTTAGCTTCCTATAAAAACGATAAAGAAAAATACATTAAGGCACTTCTACCTCATTTAAATTGGGAATTTGCCAATCGAAGATTGAGCGAGTAGTGATGAGTAAACAATAAAAAAGACGAAAGAGTTATCTTTCGCCTTTTTTATTGTTTACTGTTCGTTGTGTTCGTTGTTTGTTTATTATTTGTTATTTAGCAAATCTAAAAACTGTAAAGCGTCAACTAAAAAGGTACATCATCGTCATTAAACACATCTCTTGCGGGAGGCAAGTGTTGCGTCATATTGGCTCCTCCTTCATTAATTGCTGAGGAATAAACTCCATCACCTCCTGGGAAACCTTCTAATCTTGCGTCTTCATCTAGGTTATCAAACTTACCGTACATTCCTAAGAATTTCAGGCGGATATTATCCAACCCCCCGTTTCTGTGTTTTGCAACGATAAATTCAGCTTGTCCAGCGGTAGGTGAACGGAACTCATCATCCCATTCTTCAATTTTATAGTACTCTGGTCGATAGATAAACGATACGATATCCGCATCTTGCTCAATAGCTCCAGACTCCCTTAAATCCGATAATAAAGGACGCTTTGAAGTCCCACGAGTTTCCACTGCACGTGATAACTGAGATAAGGCAATTACAGGAATATCTAACTCTTTAGCTAAGGCTTTCAAGTTTCGAGAAATGGTTGAAATTTCTTGCTCACGGTTTCCGCCACCTTTCTGACTTCCACCAGCTGTCATCAGCTGTAAATAGTCAATAACAATCAGTTTAATACCATATTGAGAGGCCAAACGCCTTGCTTTTGCACGTAAATCAAAAATAGAAAGAGAAGGTGTATCATCGATAAACAAAGGAGCTCGTTCCAAATCTTTTACCTTAACGTTCAATTGTTCCCATTCGTGTTTTTCTAATTTACCTGTACGAAGTTTCTCCGAGGACAAACCTGTTTCAGAAGAGATCAAACGCGTGATCAACTGAACCGATGACATCTCTAGAGAGAAGAAAGCTACTCCTGCCCCAGCCTCAATAGAGATATTACGCGCCATTGACAATACAAAAGCCGTTTTTCCCATTCCGGGACGTGCTGCAATAATGATTAAGTCACTGGGTTGCCATCCGGAGGTTAATTCATCTAACTTGTGAAAACCAGTTGGCAGTCCACTCAATCCTTCTTTCGTACTGATTTCTTCAATTCGCTTTTTCGCTTGAGCTACTAAGCTTTGTGCTGTTTCAGAACTTTTCTTAATATTTCCTTGTGTAACCTCATACAGTTTAGCTTCGGCTTTATCCAATAAATCAAATACATCCGTCGTTTCATCATAAGCATCTTCAATAATTTCATTCGAAATACGAATCAGACTGCGTTGAATAAATTTCTGAAGAATCACACGAGAGTGAAATTCAATATGAGCAGAAGAACTGATCTTTTGCGTCAAGCTAACCAAATAAGCATCCCCACCTGCCGCATCCAATTTGGCATTTTTGCGAAGCTGAGCTGAAACCGTCAGCAAATCGATGGGTTGATTTCCCACGAATAATTGATCGATTGCCTCAAAAATATACTTGTGTCCTTCTTTGTAAAAGGCATCTGGTTGAAGAATGTCAATTACTTCATCGATCCCCTTCTTATCAATCATCATTGCACCTAAAACCGCCTCCTCAAAATCAGTAACTTGAGGTGGTAACTTTCCTTTTTCTAAAGCAATAACATCTTTAGTAAAAGAACTGGAATAGGTACGTATATCTTTTGCTTTTTCCATAGTGCGAAAATAACTCTTTTTTTACTTGTATCTCCTTTACATTTAATAAAAATAACCTTTTTAAATGTGATTAGCGGAATAATAAAGCACAAAAAATCCGAGCGATGCTCGGATTTTTTTATTGTAAATTTTTCTATTTAACTTTTGTATTCCCCCATTTCGAAGTACTTTTCCATGCGTTGGTCTAGTAATTTATCTACTGGTGTTTTAGCTAATTCTTTGTGTGTTTTTACGATATAATTACGCACTGATTCGAAAGTAGCCTCTCGATCCGAATGCGCTCCTCCTAATGGTTCAGCAATAATATCGTCAACTAATTTATTCTTTTTCATATCGTACGAAGTCAATTTCAAAGCTTCAGCTGCTTGTTCTTTGTACTCCCAACTTCTCCATAAAATAGAAGAACACGATTCAGGTGAAATTACCGAATACCACGTATTTTCCAACATTGTTACACGGTCACCTACACCAATACCCAATGCACCGCCTGAGGCACCTTCACCAATAATAATACAGATGATTGGCACTTTAATTCGGAACATTTCATAGATATTACGAGC
The DNA here is from genome assembly GCF_050522425.1 of Myroides sp. C6-3. Lineage (NCBI taxonomy): Bacteria > Pseudomonadati > Bacteroidota > Flavobacteriia > Flavobacteriales > Flavobacteriaceae > Myroides > Myroides sp. C6-3. The sequence continues at coordinate 95,136 of NZ_JBMVQP010000001.1, forward strand.
AATTGCTTCCCCTTGACCTCTTTCTTCAGCTTCTAGTCCCGGATAAGCACCTGGCGTATCGATTAAAGTTACGATTGGAATATTAAATTTCTCTGCCATTTGCATTAAACGCAAAGCTTTTCTATATCCCTCTGGATTAGCCATTCCGAAGTTTCTATACTGTCTTGTCTTTGTATTGAATCCCTTTTGTTGACCCACAAACATAAAACTTTGATCTCCGATTTTACCTAAACCACCGATCATCGCTTTATCGTCTTTTACATTTCTATCTCCAAATAGTTCTAAAAACGTATCTCCGCAAAGTGCTTTAATATAATCAACAGTATAAGGTCTATTTGGGTGGCGCGACAATTGTACACGTTGCCAAGGACTCAAATTTTTATATATGTCTTTCTTTGTCTCTTCTAATTTTTTCTCGATCTGTGAGCAAGTTGTCGATACATCTACATCAGATTCCTCCCCGATTAACGTACATTTTTTTAACTGCTCCTCAAGTTCTTTAATAGGAAGCTCAAAATCTAAATATTCCATTTATGAATAATTTTTAGTTTCAATTACTAATCACAAAGATAAAATTTTCCTCTATATAGACCTCTATATTTCGCTAACTTTTATCTTTTTCCTGTTTTTAACAATAGCATTTAGTACTACTGTACTCAATATTAATAGCGCTCCGATGTAAAATTCGGTGCTCATTTTTTCACTGTCTTTAAAAATAAGGATTGCCAACAAGATTCCGTAAACAGGCTCAAGATTAACAGTAAGCATTACAGTAAACGGAGTAATATATTTCATTACGTAGACTGAACCGATAAAAGCAAAAGCGGTGCAAAAAGTACCTAAAACTAACAACCACAGCCAATCTGAAGTTGTTACGGTAAAAAATTCAGCTGTAAATCCACCACTAAACAACAAGTATAAAGACAAGATCAACACACCCCCAACCATTTCATAAAAGGTAATAATAGAGGCCGATGCTTGCTTAGCAAATTTGCCGTTAATAATCGAAAACATAGCGGATAAACACGCTGAGATTAAAGCTAAGATAATTCCTTGAATATATTCCATGCTCACACTAAAAATAAGCGCTAGTGCACATACCACCATAAACCCGAAAAGAACTTCATAAGCAATGACTTTTCTTCTATAGAAAATAGGTTCCAAAATAGAAGTAAAAAATGCACCCGTCGACAGACAAGCCAGCGTAACAGACACATTCGATATTTTAATCGCCCAGAAAAAAGTTAGCCAATGCAGTGCAATAACCACACCTGCAGCTAAAAACTTTATCATATTCCCTTTGCTTTCTTTCAGTGTTTGTCGTTTAAAGGCAAATAGAATAAGTAAAGTAATCACGGCTATCACAATGCGATACCAAACCAAGGGCAACGCTTCTAAGGTAATTAGATTACCTAAAATAGCTGTAAATCCCCATACAAAAACAATGAGGTGTAACAGCAAATGACTCTTAACGTTATCTGCGAGCATTTCGTAATAAAAATATAGCTAAAATTGAAAATGTAACATTGGGAATCCATACAGCCACCAAAGGCGACATACTCGAAGCTTCCGCTAACACACTAAATATTTTGTCAAAGAAAACATAGATAAAGGCCAAGGCAATACCAATAGCTAAGTTAATTCCCATTCCTCCTCTTCGCTTCATTGAAGATACAGATACGGCGATAATGGTCAAAATAAAAGCAGATACAGGCACGCTGTATTTTTTGTACAACACGACCAAATGGACATTGATATTGGATGAACCACGCATGCGTTCTTTTTCAATAAAACGCTTCAGCTGCCCCAGTGTCATGGTCTCTGCGGCATAGACAACGGGACTTAGATCATCGATATCAAATTCCAATTGCAACTCCTTTGCATCTGCAAATTCTAGCTTATCTCCCCCTTCGCCAACTGATCGTTTGAAATAATCGTACAAAGTGTACAATTTTGTTTCCGCATTCCATTCGATGCGCTTTGCCTCAATCTTTGAAACTAGGGTATTCCCATCAAATTCTTCTAGCGTAAAATTATATCCTGTATTATTTCCGTAGTTAAAATTACTAACGAAAATAAACTCATTGGCATTAATTTGTTTGAATACATTTTGACTTTCCCGAACCTCATCTCTTTTGAGATACTTGTATCGAAAATCATTATAACCAGCACTAGCTCTAGGTACGATATACATCGACATGGCAAGGGCTAATAAGGAAATCATCGTTGCTCCTATTAAGTAAGGGCGTAAAAATCGAGTAAAAGAAATACCCGAGCTCAAAATTGCAACGATTTCTGTGTTATTTGCCAATTTGGAGGTAAACCAAATGATGGAGATAAACAGAAATATAGGAAATAACATATTGGCAAAATAGACCGTAAAATCCAAGTAGTACATCACTGTTGCCTGTACAGGAACTTTATTTTCTAGGATTTTATTTATTTTTTCCGAGACGTCAATAACAATACCAATAGGTACAAACAACAAGAGCATCACAAAAAAAGTGGCTAAATATCGCTTTAAAATATACCAATCTATAATTTTCATCTGTAAACTACTTTTGCTATTTGACCTTCGTTTCTTTTTACAATCTTACACCTAACTGCTTTACCATTTTATTTTTCCAGGTAGTGAATGTTCCTGCTAGGATCTGTTGACGAGCTTCTCGCACCAACCACATATAGAAACCTAAGTTATGAATAGAAGCAATTTGCTTACCTAGTGATTCATTAGCAGCAAATAAGTGTCGCAAATAGGCTTTTGAGTATGCTGTATCTACCCATGTATGTCCCATTTCGTCAATTGGAGAGAAATCTTCCTCCCATTTTTTATTTTTGATATTAATAATACCATTGGCTGTAAATAACATCCCGTTTCTTGCGTTACGCGTTGGCATTACACAATCAAACATATCCACGCCAAGGGCTATATTTTCTAATATATTAATAGGTGTCCCTACCCCCATTAAGTAACGAGGTTTGTCTACAGGCAGAATAGAAGTTACCACATCTGTCATCGCATACATTTCTTCTGCAGGCTCTCCAACTGATAAACCTCCAATAGCATTTCCTTCTGCTCCAACATTTGCGATATACTCTGCTGATTGTTGACGCAAGTCTTTATACGTACTTCCTTGCACAATTGGAAATAGCGCTTGGGAATACCCATATAGTTCTGGTGTTTTATTAAAATGTGTCACACAACGATCTAACCAACGGTGCGTCATGTGCATGGAGCGTTTTGCATAGCGATAATCACAAGGATAAGGCGTACACTCATCAAAAGCCATGATAATATCCGCCCCGATTGCGCGTTGAATTTCCATTACATTTTCAGGAGAGAAAAAGTGGTATGAACCGTCAATATGCGATTTAAACTTTACTCCTTCTTCCTTAATTTTTCTATTTGCAGAGAGAGAATACACTTGGAATCCCCCACTATCCGTTAAGATATTGCGGTCCCAATTCATGAATTTATGCAAACCACCTGCTTGTTTTAAAATTTCTACTTTTGGACGTAAGTACAAGTGATAGGTATTACCCAAAATAATATCGGGATTAATTTCTTCCTTCAATTCTCTTTGATGTACTCCTTTTACTGTTGCCACTGTTCCAACAGGCATAAAGATAGGTGTTTCAATTACACCGTGATCCGTAGTAATTTTTCCAGCACGTGCACGTGACTGAACATCAGTATGTAATAATTCGAACTTCATATTATCTATTTACAACTTGCAAAGATAATTTAAAAGTAGTCATTCGCCCTAGTTTTTATCTATTTTTCTACTTTCTACAAAATGCGGTATTTAAAGAGAAGAACCACAACGATTGGTGCCCCGAATAACGCTGTAATTGCATTGATAGGCAATACCGTATTATTGCTAATTTGCGTTAGCATATCACAGAGCAGCATCAATATACTCCCTAGAAACATACTACCTAAAAGCAAGGTTCGATGGGTATTTTTTTTCCATACCATTCGGGTGATATGAGGAACGGCTAAGCCTATAAACGCAATAGGTCCAACAAAAGCTGTTGCCCCACCCGCTAATAAACTTGCAGTAATAATCAACCAATTTCGGGTTTGTTTGACGTTTATCCCCAACGAGGCGGCGTACGCATCGCCCAATAACAAAGCATCTAGTCTTCGAATCAATAGCAAAGCCATAAGTACACCTATACCCACAACCAGTCCGAAAAGCACGAGCATCTCCTGAGAGAGATTACCCAAACTACCTGCCATCCAGACTACGTATTTTTTCAGTTGATCTACTTGGCTAAAATAAGTTAATAGCGCTATTATGGCATTGGCAAAGCTGCCAAACATCAACCCCACCAAAAGTACGGTAATAGAATTTCGAACTCGATTAGACACTGCTAAAATAAGCAATAGCAGAATAAAACTACCGAGTATAGCTACTAGAAGTAAGGTGTAATTTGACGTTACATAAGAGGTTAATACCGCAGGAACGGCGGTACCTCCCAACAGAACGAGTGCAACCCCTAGTCCCGCTCCCGCACTGATTCCTAAAACATAAGATTCAGCCATGGGATTTCGAAAAAGCGTTTGCATCAATGCGCCACTGACCGACAGGGCAATACCAACCAGTATAGCTGTAATAGCTTTTGGCAAACGATAGTGCAAGATGATATACTCCCAAGAAGATTTTTCTCCTTCTTGTCCGGTCAGAATATTCCAAACTGAAACAAAAGGAATATGCACACTTCCCCAAGAAATATTACTTACAAATAGGACCAAAAGTAGGACAATACCCAACAGCCCATTTAGTTTTGTTGCCCTCATTTATTTCAATTGTCGATAAAAATACGGTTGATACGTGGGTAATACCGTTGGATGTAGTATGTGAATTAAATCTTTCAAAACTAGATCTGGTCGCAGTGCACCGAGTTCATAAAAAAGAGCGCCTCCTGTGGCTCCTTTTGTAGGCGCAAACGAATAAACTCTTTTATTTTTAAATGCTTCAAACTCTTTGTAATGTGGATTGGCCGCAGCTAAATCGGCTAAAGACTCATAATGTCCTGGATTAATCCAGTATTCAGCCTGTTGTGCTTGCTCCAAAACTTGTTCAAAAGAAAGAGACAAACTTCCAGTCCCTTGCGTTTCTTTCCAAAGGTAACTCGCTCGTGCATCCTGAAAGTAGATGCCCGCCCAACTGTTTCCCTCTGGTAAATACCATACATCTCCATACATCACTCCACTGAGTACAGTAGGTTGATTCACCACTTTTTCCACGACTTGTAAAGTCGAAGTATAGTCCTTAACCAATTGATCAAAAAATCGATTTGCCTCTTTTTCTTTAGCAAATAAAACGCCAAATAGCTTAATCCACTCTGCCTTTCCCAGGGGATTCTGTTCGGTCCAATCTCCATTGTATAAAACGGGAATACCAGCTTGTTCGATTGTTTGCAATGCTTTATTGGAATGGTCCATTGCAAACGTCATTAAGACATCCGGTTGTACATCAATCAGTGTTTCTACATTTAGAGCATCATTTTGACCAAGCTCATGTACATATCCTTGCTCAATTCGATGGCGAGCAGACGTCGTAGAGACATAATCTAGTCCTGCAAATCCAAGGAGAGAAGGAATTTCATCGAGCACCTCTAAAGCGGGAATATGCGTTGTTGATGTACAAGCAATGGTCTGAATTGGAATTGGAATTTGAGTATAGTCAAGCAAAGAATCCGGAACTTGTGCTTGTGCTTTCCTTAATACATAAGTAAACTGTTCTTGTGCCCCCACCCAAGGTTGCGTAATTTGAACAACGTAGAAGTCTTCTTGGGCAACAAGAGTAAACCCCTTTGCATAAGTAATCAGCGATTGTTGTGTCACTTGTTCTGTTACTGCTGTTGTTTTATCCTTACAGCTACTAAACAAAAGTAAGCCCAGGCATCCTAGAAGATAAAAAGCTATTTTTTTCATGTACTCAAGTCTTTACCTTGCAAAAATAAGCTTATTTCTTTTATTGGGTGAGAAGAAGGAAGAAAGAAGAGACGAAGCGAAAATCGCAACGCAGTGCAAATCGGAGCGAAGCGAAAATCGTAGCGAAGCGTAGATTCATCGAACACCAAAACCAATATTAACTAGGTGAGATATATTCATCGAACTCCAAAATAAAATATAAACTAGGTGAGATATATTTATCGAACACTAGAATAAATATAGAATTGGAGAGCTATATTCAGTGCATACACCTCTCCAATCTCCTCATTCCTAACTAAAATAAAATCGTTTAATTTTAAACTTTAAATCTTTCTTTTTGTAAAACCTAAATTGAAATTTAATAGTCTCTAGCCACAAACGGATAAAAACCTCTTTAGAGTTTTTACCAATTAATCGAGCATAGTGTTCAGCCATCTTTTCAATATCATGAATATTAGTTGTTAGATGCGCTAAGTTTTTCATGCGATGCGTAAATGACATTTCTTGATTAAATTTCATTCGATTCAAATCGACCAAATAAAATTCATAGGTCCCGTCTTTTTGGTGTTTAATCAATGTATTCCCTGGCGAATGATCAAGAAAATTAATCCCTTTCTCATGTAAACCGTAAGAAAATCGAACAAATTCCTCCAGGATCACCTCCCTATTGGGATAATCCTTTTGGGTAATTAAGTCGCGATACGTTAGTTCAGCCTCCACCAATTCAGAAATATAATAGGTATTTCTAATTCTTGAGGGGGTGCTATACTCAAAGTACGCAACAGCTTGTGGATTAGCTACTCCTAGTTTCTTTAATTTTTCAGCGTGTTCAAAGGACCTCAATCCTTTCGGTTTTCTAAAAAACTTGTACACATATTGATTAAGAACATTGGGTATTTTAAAGGATTTAATAGCAACTCGTTGTCCGGTTGATAAGGTGGCGATTTTGATTGAGTTTCTAGTTCCTTTAAAAAGATAGGTAGTTAATTCGTCATAGTTTTTAATTAAATTAGTTAATTCTTCTTGTTGGTTTTGATATAAGGGATGTACTAGTGTTTTCACCCTTAGTTGAGTCACATATAAAATACTTTTTGTTAACCTGCAAGTTACTGCCTTTTTAGGAAACTCCCCTTGACACCAAACAAACACAAAGCACTCACTTACAACACATTACAATACATTAAAAATATAGAAAGCACAAAAACAACCTTTTAAATACCTTCATTAAATTAAGAGTAAAAGTCATATTACGTTCCCTAACATAGCTTTATCTTAGTTAAAAACTACCTACTTACGTTATTTAACACTAAATCAAAAATAATTTCTCAACCTATAGGGTCTGATACGCGTTTATTTGATTTTTACGAATTTCTATATAATTCGCGTATTTCCAAGTCTTTTTAAAACTGAAACAGTTCTTTTTATTCATTTTATACCTTTTTAGTTCAAAACATTCCGAACTAAAAAAGAAAAAACAAACAATTTTATTTTTATTTGAGTACTTAAAGGATTACAGAGCTCTTTTGTTAATATTTGTTAAACAACTCTTTTTTTGATTCTTTTCTTCCTTAATTAGCGCCGACACCCTATACGAAAACCTCCCTTTATTCGTTTTAAAAACAAGGAATAACCAAGTAATATGCCTCTGTTTCCGCTAGTACACCGTCTAACATTATAGGTATTTGAACGCGTATAGTAGGTTATAAGTAGATGCTTATAAGATAATTACTTGTATCTCATATAATTTTTATCGTTTAGTTCTTGTTTATTTCAGAATAAAAACTAATTTTGAGAAAGATAAAAATTAACATTTTATTAAACTTTCACTTTCGTGTAATACTAATACTATGCAACTAAATATGAAAAAACTTTTATTTCTAGCACTATCATTATCAATCCTTTCAACATCTTGTAGTACATCAGATGACCCATTTGTAGAAAAACCAATAGCACCAAATCTTGATAATGGTTTGATTATATTAAATGAAGGAGGTTTTCAATTGAATGATGCTTCCATAGGATTTGCGAGTTTTGCTTTTGATAAATACCACGAAAATATTGCTATTACACCAGAAAAAACACTGGGAGATGTAGCACATAGTATTGCATTTAAAGACAACAAAGCATATGTTGTGATGAAAGGTTCAAATTCGATTGAGATTTTTGATCGTTATACATTTAAGCACGAAGGATCAATCCAAGAAGGATTAAATCAACCGCTTTATATCGCGTTCGCAAATAATTTAATGTACGTAACAAACGCAGAGACCCATACTATTTCGATCTATGATTCAAACAACAAGCTTATACAAGAAGTTGACATGGGAGAGGCGGTTGGTCAAATCATCGCTTGGAATACTAAACTATATGTTCAGAAAAATATTTCTGAAACGAAAAGTGAAATTGCAGTTCTTAGTTCCAATTTCGTTGTAACTAAAAAAATAGCTATTGAAAGTGAGTTAAAGGGAATAGCGGTTCTTGGCGATTTCGTTTATGCGATTTCATCGACAACTGACAAATCATATTTCTATAAAATAGATGCGCATACGGATTCTAAAGTAACAGAATTCTTCTCAACGAGAAATTCAAATGCGAAGAATCTTCGTTTAGACAACAATGACTTATACTATACTAGTGCAAATCACGTCTATAACTGGAGAACAAGTGACACTAATGTACAAGTTACCCCTGTAGTAAGCATCCCAGAAGAAAAGTTCAATGACGCTTCTTCTTTCTACGGATTTAATGTAATCAATGCTACGATTTACATTGGAGATGCAGGAGACATGAATGAAGAAAGTACGGTTGATGTCTATCAAAAAGGAAAAAAAGTAAACAGCTTTAAAGCGGGAATTCTAACAAATAATTTTTACGCTAACTTCAAAAAATAAACAAAAGAGTCCAAATGGACTCTTTTTTATTTGTCTCTTATTCACACTATCTTTTAAAAAAGTGACAATAGTTCCATTATATTTCCTATTTTTACTTTAGATATTAATTTAGTTCGCAAGAATAATGAAGAACAAAAAAAAATTCACCTACTTCATTGTTGGTATATTGGCCATTAGTTTACTTGTGTTGATTGTACAAACGCAATACATCAAGACAACACGTACAACCTCAGAAGCCAATCTGGGAACTTTTACAAATCCAGAAATAGCTTACCAAGAGTGTAAATCTATATTAACTGAGGTTTCTAAAGCATTAAATACGGGCGATACGACAAATTAAAATAGCATGAAACGAATTATACCATATTTACTTTTTTGCTTTGCCCTTTGCTCAGCAAATCAAGCTTTGGGTCAGGATACTTTTTCGAAGTTTGAAAAAAACAAAAACATCAATAATGTTATTGTAAACAAAAAGATGTTTGAAATGATGGCTAATGTTAAAGTCGAAGCGACGAATACCGAAGAACAGCTTTACTTTGACCTCATCAAAAAATTGAATAGTCTACGCGTTTTCAATTCAAAAACAGCCGAAGTAAAAAACGAAATGAATGCAACTGTTCAAGACTACGTCAAAACAAAAAACTTAAAAGAGTTAATCAACAAAAAAGACAATGACGCAAAAATTGTCATTTACATTGACCAAACAGGAACAAATCAAAATATTTCTGAGTTAGTAATGCTTAATGACAGTGTAGATTCTTCAAAAGAAACTATTTTAGTTCTCATCACCGGAAACTTCAGCTTAAAGGAGCTTTCCTCTCTAACTAAAAAAATGAATCTTCCTTTAGGGAATACCCTAGACAAGCTATAAAACATCAAAGCCCCTTTTTTAAAGGGGCTTTTTTTATTATTTACAATAATCAACTGACATTTATCAGACTATATTAATATTATTTTTCATAAATTAGTACAGAATAACATAAATAAACACGTATTATGAACTTAATGAATTTACCTCTGTACAATTTTGCTAATGGCACATTTATGATCATTATCTTTGGGTTAGTATGTGTGGGACTTGTCGTAGCAATCTTCATGTTTATGGGAGGAAGCCCAAAAAAGGAAGATGATGATGAAGAAAACAAACTAGACTAAGATCAAGACGATATAGCATTTACAAGAAAAAAATTGTGATGGTTATTCATCACATTTTTTTCTAATTGCTCAACATTGGGCATGAAATTTTATGCCCTAATTTTACGCCATTGCTGTGCACAATTCGATCAAGAATCCGTTGTAATCGGTGACGTAAGCAACGGTTTGTCCCCAAGGTTTCACCTGACTCTCTTCATACAGCGCCCCTCCTACTGCTACTACTTGAGCAACAGCTTCTTCAACGTTTGCCACAACAAAGCCAAGTTCTATACCAAAAACGCTCTCCTTGCTAGCTGAAATAAAACCTTTTGACAAATTGGATGTAGCGAGTGCTTCTGATGCAAACGCGATCGTTGTTTCACCAGAAATTAACTCTGCATAATCGCCTTCTGGAGTGCAGAACTTGCGTTCAAATCCAAACGCCTTTTCGTAAAATTCAACGGTAGTTTCTACCTGTTTTACATACAAAATAGTATAAGAATATCGAATCATATTTTTTGTCCGAATATACAATTTGATTTTAGTAAAAAAACATACTCAATCTTCTTTTCTCATCACTCTTATCGTTTTCTAATCTACCATTAAATTTCTTTAATGTTAATTTTCAAGTACTTATAAGTTTTATTTTTGTTTAAAAATTTAGCTTATGAATATTTTACTTGTTGAAGATGAAACGACGGTATCGAATTTTATTCGCAAAGGATTAGAAGAAAGTCAACATCATGTAACGTTAGCTTATGAAGGTTTTATGGGGTTAAAACTCGCCATGGAGCAAGAGTTTGATCTCATCATACTAGATGTAATCCTTCCAAATATGAATGGTTTTGATATTTGTCAAGAGGTTAAGAAGTACAAATCGGATATTCCTGTTTTAATGCTCACCGCCTTGTCTACCTTACACGATAAAATCAAAGGCTTTCATATGGGGGCAGATGATTATTTAACCAAGCCTTTTCATTATGAAGAGCTTTTATTGCGTATTAATGCCTTAACGCGTCGCAATAAAATGACCTTACCTAGCCTTGAATACACCGCAGATAATTTAGTAATGAATTGTTACAAAAAGAAAGTTTATCGCGATTCAGAAGAAATCAATCTCACCCAAAAAGAATATCATTTGCTTGAATATTTTTTACTCAATAAAAATCGCGTACTCAGTCGTGCTCAAATTGCAGAAGCAGTTTGGGGGATCAACTTTGATCGAGGGACAAACCTCATCGATGTCTACATTAACTATTTGAGAAGAAAGATCAATAAAAATCAAACAACCCCTTTAATACAAACAGTAATTGGCATGGGGTATATCTTAAAAGACGAGTAATGAAAATAAGAACCCGACTTTCCCTACAGTTTATTGGCTTATTTGCCATTTTGCTTTTGAGTGTATTAACCTCCATCTACTTTGTAGTCGCAACCCAATGGAAAAAGAATTTCTTTCGCCAATTGGAGGATCGCGCCATAACGGTTGGTCATAACTACTTAGCGGAAGACAACTTCACCCCAGCCGAATATGAAGAAGTGCTCCGCAAATTTCCGAGAACACTTCCCAAAGAACAAATACGCATCTATACCTCTTCTTTTGAGCCGACTTATATAGCAGAACGAGAATTAAAATGGGATAAACAGTTATTAAGTCAAATCTATATTCAAAAAAAAGTACAATTTAAGCAAGATGGGGACTATATCGTTGGTGTTTTTTACGAAGACAATTCTGGTGATTACATCATCGTAGCTAAAGCAACCAACGAAAATGGAGAAAAAGATTTACAACAATTGCGCAACATCATGCTTTTTAGTTTATTTATTGCGCTGCTTATTACTTTTGTTCTCTCTCGCATTTTTTCAAATTCGCTGTTGAATCCAATCAAAAGCATGATCAAGCACATCCAAGACAAAGATGTTGAAACACTGATCCAACCGATTCCAGTGGAACATATGTCAAATGATGAGATCAAAATACTAAGCAACACAATTAATATGTTATTTTTGCGTCTTCATTTATCCTTTGACAATCAACAGTCTTTTGTTTCACATGCATCACACGAATTAAAAACGCCAATTGCTTCCATGATGGGGAACGCAGAAATTACTTTGCGCAGTTCGCGTTCTACTGCTGAATATCAAGAAGTCTTGGAGGGCATTGTCAGAGATGCTAGTCACATTGATCGAATCATCAGTAACCTACTCACCTTATCTCAATTAAATAATGCTTGCTATTCGTTGATTGACACGTCTTTTGAAACTTTTTGGTGGACTGTTATTGATCACTTACTTGCGAAACAAAAAGATTTAAACCTCAACCTAACCTTAGAAACACAGGAAGAATTGTATGCGCTCTACTTTATTGGGAATTCACATTTAATGGAAATAGCCCTTTCGAACATCATTCTCAACGCGCATAAATTTTCCAATCACGCACCGATTCAACTCACTTTAACAACAGACAATTCTGCTATAATAATAGCTATTGCTGATCAAGGCATAGGTATACAGCAAGAAGATTTGGACAAGCTTTTTCTCCCTTTCTTCCGATCGCCTAATGCATTGGGAATTAAAGGTACAGGATTAGGTTTGTCGTTGGCCTACAAAATTGTAGAGTTACATCAAGGTACATTAACCGTAACTTCGATTCTACAACAAGGAACAACGGTAACAATCCGCCTGCCCAAACACCTTAAAAAGACACATTAATTTTCTTTAATCTCTTTTTAATTCCTTCTTTATCTCAATTTAAAGCGCCTCTAATCTGTTGCTACTAGGTTTGTATCCTCAATAAATACAAACTGATATGCGCAAAACGAAAAGACTTTTGGTTACTTTAGTATGCTATTTTGCTTTAATAAGTGCCCAAGCTCATGATAAAAAAACTCCCATTTTGGTCAGAGATGCTGAAACCTTACTCCCCTTACCCGGAGTAACGATAGAGAATATCAGCAAAAATGAATATAGTTTTACCTTAGAGGATGGTTCTTTCGATTTGACGACTGAACAAGAAGAAGAAACCATCCAATTGCGGTTATCGTATTTGGGATATCAAGATCAAGTACTATCTTTTACTGCCGATGCTATTCCCGATACGATTGACTTACTCATCGAGGAGAACGTATTAGATGGGATTATAATCACGGGTTACACGAAACAATCCAAATCAAGAACCACAGGTGCTATTGGAAAAATTGAGGCTAAAGCATTAAACCAATTACAAGTAAGTTCGATGGATCAAGCCTTACAAGGGCAAGTACCGGGTTTGTATGTAGCCTCCCCCTCAGGTCAACCTGGAACACCGGGGCGTGTTACGATTCGCGGTATTGGATCTTTACAGGATGAAAACACCAACCCCTTGTATATTTTAAATGGAATGCCCATTTCACCCGAAACATTTACCGCTCTACCTGCAGAAGACTTTGAGGATATCACCGTTTTAAAAGATGCAGCTGCTACCGCTCAATATGGGTCAAGAGGAGCGAATGGGGTTATTGTTGTAACCACCAAAAAAGGAATACCTCAATCTCCTTTGCGTGTTGCCTACCAAACGCAATTGGGTTTTGCTCAAGCGAACAACAGCAAATGGGATATGATGAACACCAATCAACGTTTGCAATTTGAGGAACTCTTACAAGACCCTAATTTACCAGGTTGGGCTTATTCTGCGCAGAACCCTTATAAAATAGTTCAAGGCAGTATAGTAGCCAAAACGGATGAAGATTATATTCGAGATGCTCAACAACTTGAACAGTTGAGACAGACAAATATCGATTGGCGCAAGAAATTACTGCGCAAAGGAATGCTACAGTCCCATGCGTTAAGTCTAACAAGTGGTTCCGAAAAAACACAACACTACACCTCTTTTACTTATGCCAATCAAGAGGGGGTATTATATAATTCAGGTTTAGAACGATTTACGATTAATTCAACTATTAACCATCAAAGCAAACGCTTTAAGGCTGATTTTTTCATTAACTTGGCACATAGCAACAGTAAAGAGTCCGAATCGGATTTTGACGTCAGCGAAACCAACCCAGTCGCTTCTCTTTACTTTGCTTTGCCTTATGAAAACCCTTATGATGAACAAGGGAAACTACAACCAGGGGTGAATCGATTCGGTACAAATGCATTAGCCATGTATCAAGAGGTAAACCGAAAAGCTACAAGTCTAAAAGGCGTATTATCCAGCAATTTTTCCTATGCTATTACGGATGAATTAAAACTAACCTCAACCTTAGGGGTAGATTACAGCAAGTATTCCAATACCCATAGTATTAAACCCGATTCCTACTTTGGATCCTTAGTTGAAGAAGGAGGAAAAGGAATGTACAGCCAAGGAGATCAAAATAAGATCAGCACCATGAGTAACGTAGGGTTTAACTACAGAACTCAATGGGATCGACACGAACTTGAGGCTATTGGACTAGTTGAAATCAACCGATACAAACAGGATTATCATGGATTTACAGGATTTGGATTGGTTTCTGGTTTGGATCAAACACCTGGCGGTATTACACCAGGCTCACCTGAAAATGACTTTATCCCAAAAATCGAAGGAGGAGCTTCAGAAAATGTATTGCTTTCTCAACTAGCTTTACTGCGTTATTCTTTTGAAAATAAGTACACCTTAACGGGTAGTTTGAGAAGAGATGGATCTTCTCGTGTACCTTCAGCCAACCGATACAAATACTTCTATGCACTTGGCGGTAATTGGAATGCAAAATACGAGGACTTTCTACAAGATGTAGAGGTTATCTCTACTGCAAGATTGCGTATAAGCTATGGATTAACAGGCAATGCAAATGGATTTGCCAGTGATTTCGGCTATCGTCGTTTGTATGGTCCTGGTCCATATAACGGTCAAGCAGGATTAGTACCTACCACGCCAGGAAATGCCGATTACAATTGGGAAATGAATCGCATCTTTGATGTGGGAATTGAGATGGGATTTTTTCAAAATCGCCTCGTTACCGAAATTGATTTCTACAACCGTATAACGAGTGATCTCTTCTTGGATCGCACGTTATCCATGACGTCTGGCTTTGAATCCCTGCCTTCTAACTTGGGTAAAATACGCAACCGAGGCATTGAATTTAGAATTGGAGGGGATCTGATTCGACAGGGAGATTTTACGTGGAATATGGGATTAAATCTCGCTTTCAACAAAAACAAGATTCTGAGTTTAGGAGAAGAAGACGAAATAGTAACAGAAGATTACTCCATTCACCAAGTAGGAAAATCGCTTGGACACTTTTATATGGTACGTTGGGCGGGTGTAAATACACAAACAGGAGCTCCACAATACTTTGATAAGGAAGGCCATATTACTGATGTTTACGATCCAGAAGATGCCGTACTTGTTAAAGGTAGCTTTGATCCTTCTTGGAAAGGGGGAATCACGACAAACTTTCGCTACAAAAACTTAGAAGTAAGTGCGTTATTTTCTTTTATTAAAGGAATGTATCGCCTCAATACGGGTGAATTTTATCGCACTGCCGCAGATCCGAATTACCGCATTTACAACCAATCAACGAGTATGCTCGAGATGTGGCAACAACCCGGAGATGAAAGTAGTAATCCTCATCCAAGTTATACGAGATACTTAACAGATCGCGAATTGCAAAAGGCAGATTATTTAAAATTGAGAAATGTAACCATCAACTATAAGATGACTCAATTCAGGAGAGCCAGTAAATTCGTCAAAGAAGTCAATGTATTTGCGCAAGGGTCAAATTTGATTACTTGGACCAAATGGAAAGGACAAGATCCTGAAGACGACAACAACTGGTACCAATACGAATATCCACTACCTCGCACCATCACAGCGGGTGTAAAAGTAATTTTCTAAAAACACAACACATGATACATACAACAACCTATACCCTAAAAAAGTTTGCACTGCTTCTCTTGTCTTTATTTTGCTTGACGAGTTGTGACCATTTGCTTGCTATTGATCCCAAAGAAAATGTCGATTCGGATCAAATGTACCAATCCGTTCGTTATTTTGAACTTGGCGTAATAGGCGTTTACAACAATTTGCATTTGGAGTACTCCACGTTATTGGGTTCCATTATGGCGGATGATTGTCAGTTGAGCAGCGAAAATACAGGAGTAAACGGTTATGCGGTTCAGCTGAATCGCTGGATCTATAGTTCAGATGACGAATTGCTGCACGAAGCGTGGAAAGATTATTATCACACTATATACAAAATCAATAACTTACTGGAGAACCAACATCGCGTTCCTCAAGAAACGGCGATTGACAAGGAAAAGATGGTTGCTTTAGAGGGTGAATTAAAAGGTTTACGCGCTATGGTCCACTTCGAATTGCACCGCATCTTTGGAGATTCTGATGCAAAAACCGGACAAGCATCAACGGTTCCTTACGTTGTTGATACAGACTTGTACAAAAAACCAGGAAAGACCCTCAAAGAGAATTACTACCATGTATTATGGGACGATATCCAAGCAGCGGAAAAACAATTGACCGATACGAATGTTCCAACGCGATTTTCACTTGCTGCAACACAGGCACTTGCTGCTCGTGTGGCTTTATATCAAAAAGATTACAACCGAGCAATTAACTATGCAAGTAAAGGAATTGATCAGTTCCCTTTGGCAACGAAAGAACAATACACTGCTTTATGGCAACAAAACCAAGCAACAGAAGTTATCTTTAAACTCGCTCGAAATAACAGTGATGATCTTCGTCCAACTACTTTATGGTACAACTTCAATACGGGAAAAAGCTTATTTTATGCTTCTTCTAAATTAATTCAATCCTATACGGGAAGCGATATTCGATCGATGCTGTTTTTTGGAGCGGAACAACCCCATCAAATTGCCAAATACTCCGGAGAGTACAATGAAAATAGAATTAGTGACTTACCTGTATTTCGAACGGCAGAATTATACCTTATTCGCGCAGAGGCTCTTTTCAATTTGGGTGCACAAGAGCAAGCTTTGGCAGATATTCAGGCATTAGAAGAAGTGAGAACAGGAATTGTCACCACGACCCTACTCAAAGAAGAACGAATTTTAATTGAGCGCTTTAAGGAATTGGCTTTTGAAGGACATCGTTACTTCGACTTAAAGCGTTTGGGTCGAACACTAGAACGCAATTCGGAGGATTTAGCCACTGCTTCGGACCATTCATTACTTCTGTTTGACAGTCCGCTATATCAATTGCCAATTCCGTTGAAAGAAATACAGAGCAATCCGAATTTGTGAGGTTTATGAGGTTTGTGAGGTTTATGCTTGGTGAGAATTGTTTTTTGTAGAAAATTTCACAACCTCACAAAGCGCAAACCTCACGATTTCACAAAAAGAATCTATCCTTCAAAATCTCCACAATCGTGTACTTCAAAAGTTTCCAACAAGCTGCGTAAGGTATAAAAAGAAGCTTCTCTAAATAGCGATTCATCTATTTCCTCACCGATTACTTTTAAACTGTAAACTGGATAGTCTTCCACTTGTTCAAATACAAACGTATGAGATTGCGTGTGAATACTAATTTGCGCACCGTCTTCTTCCACGGATTTGATTGTATAAGACAACTGACTACTGAGGTCACAAGCATTCATTACGGTAATCATTTCTCCGTCAATCAAGATATTGACTACATCACACGCATCGCAGTTACCACCGAATTCCAATCCATATTTCGTCGTTACTACAGTAGAAGTAGGGTCGACAATTTCCATCGGAACAAGCAACTCACTGCTAATTTTTTTTAGCGTTTCTGTTTTTTCAAACGCTTTTGCGGAATGTTCAATTGTAGTCCCTTCTTTTGTTGTGGTGTCTTGTTGTGTACTTTGTTTACACGCTAGCGTGAACAAACATACAATTGTGAGTGTCAATAGTTTTTTCATGTAAGTCAGTTTAAAACAAAGGTAATATTTCTACTAGAAAATTTAAATAGGTTGTTGTCCTTTTGATTGGTTCTCTTTTGTTATCCATCGACTGCCAAACAAAAATAAACCACATCTAGCAAGAATACCCCAACAACTCTAATTAAACATGGCATACGCATTGCCATAGCTGCTTGTATAAAAGTCAAAGCTACAAACAACAGTTCATACCACAGAACACTTCGTTTGGTAGATCCTATACGCATGGGACTCTTTGATTTATTTCTCTAGCACTATACTATAAAAAGTATGCTCATGCGCTTTCTCATGTGTTTTTAGAGCGCTAAAAATCTAAAAGTCTTATCTTAGATAAAAAATTATAGACTATGGCAATTTTTATTGGAATCGGTATTCTTGTTCTACTTGTTCTGTGGTACATCGCTACGAACAATAGATTAGTAGCATTAAAAAACAACAGAGAAAATGCATTTGCTGACATTGATGTACAGCTCAAGCAACGTCATGATTTAATTCCTCAGCTGGTTTCTTCTGTAAAAGGATATATGGAACACGAAGCAAAAACTTTAGAAAAACTGACGCAAGCCCGTACAGCTGCGATGCAAGCGGGAGATATCAATACTAAAATTCAGGCTGAACAACAACTTTCTTCCGCCTTAGCGGGATTGCGTGTTGCAGTTGAAGCTTATCCTGATCTAAAAGCGAATACGAACTTCTTACAATTGCAAAACGAAGTCTCAGATATTGAAAATAAATTAGCTGCTGTACGTCGCTACTTCAATTCAGCTACAAAAGAATTAAACACTGCGATCGAATCGATTCCTTCAAACCTTGTTGCAGGGATGAAAAACATGAGCAGACAACCTTTCTTTGAGCTAGCTGCTGAACAGCGCACTCAACTTGATGTTGCACCTGAGATTAAGTTTTAATGGCATACGTTGGTTTACATACGCAAATTAGAAGAAACAACACCAAATCGGTTCTCCTTTTATTTTCTTTCCCTTTATTAATTTTATTGGGAATCATTTTTATTATCGGATACTTATCAAGTTGGAATTGGGCATCAGCTTATGATCCGATCTTACAAGTTACTCCTATTGTTTTTGCAGTCGTTGGGATTTGGTTTGTTATTTCTTACTTTTTTCACAACCAAATGATTCAACGAGCCACACATGCAAAACCACTAGAGCGAAAAGACAACATACGGGTGTATAATCTAACTGAGAACTTGTGTATGTCAGTTGGGATGCCGATGCCTAAGCTTTTCATTATTGAAACGGAGGCTTTAAATGCCTTTGCTTCGGGGATCAATCAGAAATCACATTCAGTTACCTTAACCCGGGGAATCATAGAGAAGTTAGACGATAAAGAATTGGAAGGGGTTATTGCGCATGAACTCATGCACATTCGCAACAACGATGTGCGATTACTCATCGTCACTATCGTATTTGTAGGAATTTTGGGTGTTATTCTCAATTTATTATTGCGCGGATTATTCAATGGTTTGGGACGAAGACGCGGAGGAAAAGGCAATGGAGGCGCTATCATTATCCTTATTTTGGTAGTCACGCTAGTGATCTATTTTTTCTCTATGGTCTTTAAATTCGCCCTATCGAGAAGCCGAGAATATATGGCTGATGCGGGTGCAGTTAGCATGACCAAAGATGCCCATGCTCTAGCTAGTGCATTGCGTAAAATCAGTGGAAACTCCAAATTAGAAACGACCAATAACGAAGTAAAAGAACTCTTTATTGACAACAGCGATGAGTCAAAAAGCAAGGGATTCTTGGGGGATATCAGTTCTATTTTTAGTACCCATCCTCCAATCGAAAAACGCATTGATTTTCTGGAAAAGATGTAATCTAACGCATTTTTATCCGATTTAAATTTTAAAATGAACTCGTATCAATACAACATACAAACACCTTCAACCATAAAAAGGGATGAAGGTGTTTTTTGTTTTATCTTTATCACTACTAAAACAACTATTATGCATCTTACTGAATAACAAAGAATTGCTGTTAAATAAGCGAATATTTCGCGTATTACAAAGAAGAATTACTGCTATAATGGTGAACAGTGTCCTACAAACTGTCAACCGTAAACTGTCAACCGTTCCCCAACTCAATCCTCTCTACTACCATCAGCAGCCATACGGACAATTTTAGGTATAAATTTGGCAACCACGTCCACTAAATCCCCTTGTGCGGCCATCACTTGGTGAATATCTTTATACGCCATCGGTGCTTCATCTTTACCTGCTCCGATGAGTTCCACACCGTGATCTTGTAGAACAGCCTTTATATCGCTTGCTTTTAGCGTTTTGATGGCTTGTGTTCGACTCATCTGTCTTCCTGCACCATGAGAGGCTGAGTTTAGCGCTTCTTCTTCTCCTTTTCCTCTCACCAAAAAACCAGGTGCAGTCATGGAACCAGGAATAATTCCCATCACTCCTTTACTCGCCGGTGTAGCTCCTTTACGGTGAACAATCACCGCTTTACCTTGGTACATTTCCCTCCATGCAAAGTTATGGTGGTTCTCAATTTTAGCCAACACTTCAGCTCCAATGGCTTTCGTCAATTTAGCGTGAATCACCTCGTGACAAGCGGAAGCATAATCACCAGCTAAATTCATCAAAGCCCAATATTCTTGTCCCGCTTCTGAATTTAAATCCAAATAGGCTAAATTTTGTGCTTCATGCGGTAACTTACATTGTCCTTTGGCAATTTGGGTATAACGCCCCGCAATCATCGCCCCCATCCCCCTCGATCCTGAATGAGTCAACAAGGCTAAATAGGTTCCTTTTTCAATGTTCAATATTTCATCGCGTTCCATAAATTCCATCAACCCCCATTCCACAAAGTGATTTCCACCTCCCGAAGATCCCAATTGTTCCCATGCTTTGTCTTGTAAATTCTTGATAAAAGGGTTTAGGTTAAATTCTCCACGGTCTAAAATCTCATGCTGAGCTTTATACTGACCGAGAAACCCATGCCCTGCTCCAAACTTGGTATGTTTCACCAACTGTTCTTTTAACAAGGCTTCCATTCCATAGAACTCCACCCCCTTAATATCAAAAATAGACAAGGCCATTCGACATCCAATATCCACCCCTACTCCATAGGGAATCACCGCATGTTCTGTGGCTAACACCCCACCAATAGGCAATCCATACCCTTGATGCGCATCGGGCATTAAAGCCCCTGCAACCGCCACAGGTAATTTTACCGCGGTTTGCATTTGGCGGATGGCTCCTTCTTCAATATGTTGGGATCCATATACACTATAAGCCACACCTTCTTCTCTCAAGGGAATCGTGTCTTCCTCTTCTCGCTGACCAACGCCTTCGATAATAGCAGTTGCTAGTTTTCCAAATATCTTATGATTGATGTAATCTTCCGCATTATCCAACACCATTTTGTAATGAGCTAACATTTCTATTTTCGTTAACCCTGTTCTCTTTTTATTTGCCTTTAAGGCTATACCCAATAAAGCTGTTTGTGGGTATCCTAAGGCTATTAAATCGTTTCCGTTTATTGTTGTATTTTCTTTCATTTTTTTTCTGTTATGGGGAATCAGTTATGAGGTATCAGTTATGAGGTATCAGTTATGAGGTATCAGTTATGAGGTATCAGTTATGAGGTATCAGTTATGGGGAATCAGTTATGGGGAATCAGTTAACCGTTAACTGATAACCGTTAACTGATAACTACCTCCCAAATACCTCTTTCAATTGTTTCAAGACATTACCGCCTCCTGATAGGCTAATTTCACCAACTTTATCAGCAATTTTCTCAATATACTCCATTTCTTTCAATCGCATCAACATCTCATTTTCCTCCATCAATTTCGCGGTATTCAACAAGCTACGAGTAGCAGCTGTTTCTTCTCTTCTTGTAATCATATTGGCTTGTGCTTTTTTCTCAGCGATCAATACCTGATTCATAATTTCCCGAATATCACCTGGCAAGATGATATCTTTGATACCACACGCTTTTAAGTCTATTCCCAAAGCGACAAGCTCCACTTGCACGTCTTCCAAAATCGCTTGAGATACATTTTCTTTGTTCTCCATCAATTCATCAAAAGATAGTCGACCTACTTTTTGTCTCAACATCAATTGAACAGCATTGTACATTTGCTTCTCCACCTCTTTGTTTGCCACATAAGCGGTTAACAAATCACGGATTTGATAAACAAGATTGAAGTTGATACGCAATTGCACTTTGTCTTTGGTCAAGATTTCTTGTCCATTCATATCCATCGTTTGTTGACGCACATCGACAAAGATGATTTGCACTTTAATCTCATTTTTCCAATAACAATAATCTCCAGCATCCAAGATACCTTGAAACTGCTCATCGACAAACAATAAGCCCCTTTCATTGGCTCCAACCGTATACATACGCAAGAAGTTGAGCATAGCACCTTTAGTTCTGATGTTTCTAGCAATTGAGGCTGGTACTTCTAAAGCCGTTGTTTGATAACGTTCAAATGAATAGATGTTTGTATCCTTCCAAAAGATGTAACGTCCTGCGGCTAATACCGTATAGAACACCTTATTTTTGTATACTAAAAGGATTTCATCATCCATTACATCTACGATATCCAACATCGCTACTAATTGCTCATTTTTCAACAACGCCTCCATATCTCTACGCATAGGGAATAATTCGGCTTTGTTATACTCCACAACTTCTTTATTTCCCCACATCCAATACTGTCCTGCGGAATGTACTTTTTGCAATTCTCCTTGGTTAAACACTAAGGCTACGTGGTTGGTTTTTACTTGTAACTTTTTCATTTTTATCTTTTTTATTTTTTATGTCATGCGTATAAAAGAACAGCCTCAATTAGGTTTCCCTTGCGGTTGGCGGAAAAAGAAACAGACTAAAAAATTAGATTATTTGTTTATAGTCTGGAATCCCTCAGCAAGCAAGTGATTCGCCCTATATCATCCCTAATCCTCTTTTTGTAGCCTTGCTTGTTTTTACAGGCTTAGGCAAGGTGTTTTATGCTATCTTTCTCAAGAGAAGAACAGCTAAAACAGAAACACTAATGGACTGAACTTTTTCATGGAGGAGATTTTTTATTGAAGTTCTCCTTCTTCACCAAAGATTGCTTTTGAGGCAATTGCTATTTTACTCTAACCAGCTGAGTTATATTGCTACTGCAATAGTAGGATTCGAACCTACGACCCAAATAACGAAACTAAACCACTAGTCATTCACCGAAGCAAATGTGAGGAGTCGAACCTCATTTTTCTCTACATACAAACAGGATAAGGGGAACAATTGTGCCTTACTTCCGCGCTATACAGAAACGCTTCCAAGGTTTGTATCTTTCGAACAGTACAAAGATGTACCTATAACTACGCAAAATATCTACGTACTAAAAAATAAATGACAAAAATTTTTCAAAATACTATATAACACTAAATTACAACTAAAAATTTTTCGAAATAATTTTAAGTGAGCAACTACATTGCGTACTTAAAATTAAAATTTGCTATCTTTGAAATGAAAATAGAGCAAAAGACCAATGGCAACCAACAAACTAGCACTTTTGCGCTACCGCATTATCGACGATTGTTTACAGAACCGATTCAGAAAATGGACATTGAACGATCTCATTGAAAAGGTAGCTGATGGATTATACGAATACGAAGGGATAGATACGGGAATCAGCAAGCGCACCATCCAGCTAGACATACAAACCATGCGCAGCGATAGTTTGGGTTATAATGCGCCTATTGTGGTGGTAGATCGAAAGTACTATACCTATGAAGATCCACAATACAGCATAAAAAACTCACCGATCAATGAGGCGGATATGGAAAAACTAAAAGAGGTCGTGTCAATTTTAAAACACCTCAATGGGTTTAGTCAAGTCGATGAAATGAGTGAAATCATTGCTAAGTTGGACAATAGTTTATTAACGCATAGTACACAAGCCCCGAACTACATTCAGATGGAGGGCAATCCGTTATTGAAGGGAATTAAGTTTATTAGTCCCTTGTATGAAGCGATCAAGAACAAGCAAACCTTATTAATCGAATACAAGTCGTTTAAGTCTAAAGAGGCCTCTAAACAGTTCTATTATCCTTACTTGCTGAAAGAGTACCGCAACCGTTGGTTTTTGGTTACTAGAGCGAGCAAAGGACGTCATCTCCTTACCTTAGCTTTGGATCGCATTGTCAAGGTACACGCACTCCTAAATGAACCCTATAAGGAATACCAAGGCGTTGATTTCGATCGTTACTTTGAAGATACCTTAGGGGTGACCAAAACAGAACAAGACCGTGCACAAAAAGTGATCCTCTGGGTCAATCAATACCATGCGCCTTATGTCAAGACCAAACCACTACACAGCTCACAACAGCTGCTGGAGGAAAATGAAAAAGGAATGAAAATTCGCTTAGACGTGGTACTCAATTTTGAATTAGAACGCGAGATTTTAGGCTTTGGAGAAGCGATTGTCGTTCTTTCTCCTCGCCATCTGCAACGACAGATTGCCAAACGCGTGGAGAAAATGCACCAACATTATTTGAAGGAAGAGATATAAAAAGAGTATCAGCTCAAACAAAAAAGGAGCCTTATATCAGCTTCTTTTTTGTTTTTTATTTCATTTTTTTTAAATTTTATTAAATTTAGATTTAATTTTTTTAAAAAATAACCGAAAAATGACTCAAAGACCTATCCTCAAAATTACACCTACAGCTTTCGATCGTTTCGTCGATGGACTCAATATTCTAACACTAGCAGCGTTTATAGGGGTTACTGCCTTTTATTACAATCAGTTACCCAAAACCATTCCGACTCACTTTAATGTAGCGGGAGAGCCTGATGCTTACGGAGATAAAGTTTCTCTCTTTTTATTGGTGGGAATAGGCATTTTCGTTTTTGCTTTATTGCGTTACTATCAGAGCAAGCCTCATCTGTATAATTATTCAGCAACCATAACAGAGGAAAATGCGGCTACCTATTATACTAAAGCCATGCGCATGATGCGTTTTTTAAATCTTACTACCTTAGTCATTCTGTTCTACCTTCAATTCCAAACCATTCAAACGGCTTTAGGCAACACAGAAGGTTTAGGTACTTATTTTATTTTCGCCGTACTAATAGCAGGATTTCTACCCTTACTTTTCTTACTCCCTTCTAAAAAGAAACAACGTATAGTCAAATAATAAATAGTCAAAAGGTAAAAGCCAAAACATCTAATACAAAAAAAGGGATTGTCATTTAGACAATCCCTTTTATATTTATATCGCTACCGTGAACTGTAAACCGTTCACCGTAAACCAAACTAGATTTCTCTATTAATATCCCAAGCTTCTAAAATGTCAGCGACACGCTTCACAAAAGAACCTCCTAATGCTCCATCTACTACACGGTGGTCATAACTGTGTGATAAGAACATTTTTTGACGGATACCGATGAAGTCTCCTTCTGGTGTTTCAATAACCGCTGGTACTTTTCTGATCGCTCCTAAAGCTAAAATACCTACTTGTGGTTGGTTGATGATTGGTGTACCGAAAACGCTACCAAAAGTTCCCACATTCGTTACCGTATAAGTTCCTCCTTGTGTATCGTCTGGTTTTAATTTACCCGCTTTTGCACGGTTTCCTAAATCATTAACTGCTTTAGCCATTCCCACTAAATTCAATTGATCTGCATTTTTGATTACAGGTACAATTAAGTTTCCGTTTGGCAAGGCTGCAGCCATTCCTAAATTGATATTCTTTTTCTTGATGATGAAATCTCCATCAACAGAAATATTCATTCCTGGGAAATCTTTTAACGCTTTAGCTACTGCTTCCATGAAGATTGGCGTGAACGTTAATTTTTCACCTTCTCTCTTTTCAAACGTATTTTTAACTTTATTTCTCCAGTTTACGATATTTGTAACGTCTACTTCAATAAACGATTGTACGTGTGCTGAAGTTTGAAGTGATTGTACCATGTATCCTGAAATCAGTTTACGCATACGATCCATTTCCACAATCTCATCTCCACCGTTAACAGACACAGGAACTGCTTTAGTTGCTGTTGCTGGAGCTGCTGCTGGTTTTGCCACTTCTACCTTAGCCACTGGAGCCGTTACTGCTTGTGGTTGAGATCCTCTTGTCTCCACATAAGCTAAGATATCGTTTTTCGTAACTCTTCCTTCTTTTCCTGTACCTTGGATCGCTTCTAATTCACTAATAGAAATTCCTTCTTCTTTCGCGATATTTTTAACTAAAGGTGAAAAGAATTTTTCAGATCCTGAAAAATCTACTGGTGTAGTAGCCTCTTGTGCTACTTGTACTGTTTGTTCTACTGCCGCTACAGTTGGTGTAGCTGTAGCTGCTGGAGTTGAAGCAACTTCTCCTCCTTCTGTTTCAATGATAGCGATAGTTTGTCCAACTTGAACAACATCGTCTACTTGAAATAATATTTCAACTAAAGTTCCCTCTACTTCTGATGGAACTTCACTGTCAACTTTATCCGTTGCGATTTCTAATACTGTCTCATCAGCCTCAATGCGATCCCCTACATTCTTCAACCAGTTTGTAATGGTTGCTTCCGCAACACTTTCTCCCATTTTGGGTAATTTCAATTCGAACTTTGCCATATTTATAACCTAAGGTTGTGTTTCTTAATTCAGATTACAAATTTAATAATATTTCGGACTTTTTCCACGTAAAGATAAAATTATCATTCTTCTAAAATTATCACGGATCCTTTACTATTACTATCATTACTACCAATCAAAAACGAAGAATTCACGGGTTTAATTTTATAAATTATTTCTGATCTATAATTTTTATGCATAAAGGTAATAATCTCTTTATTAGTTAAATAATCCCCATCGAAGATAATTTCAATCAATTCTCCATTAATTTCACTCTTTTGCTCTATTCGCTGCTGAAGCATTGTTAAATCACTTGCCTGAAGGGCAATTTTTCCAATAGCTGCTTCTACTTGTTTTTTAAATCCTTCCTGGGTGCTTACAACAAATACTTGATTTACTACAGCAAGCTTGGGGCTTTTTTTCTTCTGTTTGAAAAGCAAAAAAACAAAAGTAACCAAGCGCATGAATACCTCAAATAAAAAAGATTTCCTAAAGTGTTTTTCATAAAACACTTGAGTTCCATGATGGAAACGCTTTACGTATTCTAAGTCTTTATTCGTGCTTTCTCCTTTGTAGTGAATCACCGTTGTATCGGCATAGTAGTAATTTTCATATCCCGCTTTTAAGCAAGCATAGGACAAATCAGTATCTTCAACATACATAAAAAAACGTTCGTCAAATCCTCCTAATTCTTCGTAGAGCGATTTAGGCATCACCATAAAGGCTCCTACCAAAATTTCTACGGGTCCACTTTGATGCTGGGACAAATGGGTGGCGTAATATCCATTGAAAATCGAACTGGCAGGAAATAACTTATACACCCCTGTTACTTTCATCAACGAACGCCAATAGGTCGGAATTCCCCTTTTAGACTCGGGTAAGAATCCGCCTCTACCATCAATTAATCGACAACCAACGATACCCAAGTTCGGTTTATTTTCGTATAACCCAAGTATAGTTTGAAACGTATCTTCTGCAACAACAGTATCTGGATTGAGAATACAAATGTACTTCCCCTTTGCATGACTAACGCCAATATTATTGCCTTTGGGAAATCCGAGATTTTCTTTGTTCTCAAGATATAAAATGTCAGGAAAAACCTCCTGCATCATCGCAGTACTATCATCTTGTGAATTATTATCTACAACTATAATTTCTGCATCAATTGCCTTGGTAGCAGCTTGCACAGATTTAATGGCTTGTTCTAGAAAGTAGCGAACATTGTAGTTTAAAATAATTACAGATAATTGCATCCGGCAAATATAGTAGGATTAGTAAAACTACAATAGCAATCAAATAAAAAAAGGTCAATTACTTTTGTAATTGACCTTTTCACTTATTTTAACAGCTATTATTTGCTGATTGCTTCTATTGTTTTTTTGGCAAAACTATTAGAAGGATCTAAGCTTAATACTTTTTTAAACTCTTCGATTGCTTCAGCATTTCTGTCTTTGTTTGCATAGTACGTAGCAATTGAAGTATGAGCTTCGACAATTTGATCTTTATTTGAAGGATCTTTCAACTCGTTTTTCTCACCTAATACTTTTAAGAATCCTTTATATGATTCAAACATTTTATCATACGCATCTACGTGATCGATGTAGCGATTTGCACGTGCTCTATAGAAGTATGCTTCTTGAGTTAATGGTGAAGCTTCAATCGTACGAGCTAAATACTCATCTGCTTTTTTCAATAATTCTTCACTATCTGAGCGATCTTCTGATCCCAATAAATAGTAGGAGTATCCCACATAGTAGTTGTCGTAAATGTATCCACTTGATTCCTTTACGTCTGCTGAAATACCCAAAATATCAATTACATTTTGATATTTTTTAGCGCGAAATAAATCTAATCCAAAACGATTAAACTCACCAGCAATAGCAAGTTCAACATTCACTGCGTCTGTTAAATGGTTTAATCCTTTGTGATACATTTCTTTGTTTTCACCATAGTTGGATAACCCAATTTCAGATAAACCTAAATATAGGTAATCTCTTCCAATTGCGTTTAAACTTTTAGACTCTTTCAGATATACTTTTAAGAACTTGTCTAAAGCATCAGCACTTACACTATAGTTTTTATTTTCATAGGCAGCATACCCTAAATATCTGTGGATACGAGGATTCACTCCTTTGATATCTTTCATTTGCATTGCCAAACGCTCCAATTCTGGATAATTTTCTGTCAATACTAAGAAATCCGCATAACGCATTTGAGAATCAATCGAGTTATCCGTTGCCTTAATGAACTTTTTATAATTTTCCCCTGCTTGAGTGATCAATTCTTTCTCTTTAGGAGCATTTACCTTCGACCACATATAAGAAATCTCAGCGATTTCTCTGTATGCAGGTGCGTAGTTTGGTGTAGTAGCTAAGATTTCTTCACAAGCCTTGATCGCATCTGCATAAGCACGAGCGCGTTTCGTAATCATCGCCATTTGCAACTTTGCCTCTACCAATGAATTATCTAAATCATATGCACTTCTAAAAGAAGAGTATGCATCATTCAAGTTTTTTTGCTCTAAGAAAGCACGTCCTAACAACAAATGCCCCATTGGATTATTGTACTCTTTTGCTACAACATCCGCAGCAATTGTTTGTGCTGCCTTAGCATCTGGGTTTTTTGAATTCAAATACGCAGCGGCGATTAACAATTGTTCATTGTAATCTTTTTTCTTAATGTCTTTTTTCGCTTTTGTAAAATTAGCAACAGCCTCCGCTGAACGATTATTATCTAATTCAATTTGACCTAAACCAATATAGTTTAAAGATCCTTTTGTTTTAGCTAAAACTCCTTGATCAAAATAGTAACGTGCCGAATCTGATTGATCTTCTTTTAAGAAAACATCTCCCAAATAGTAGTAGTTAATTCCCTCTGCTGGTTTCTTACCAATTAAATCTTTTAAAATCTCTTTAGCTTTATCAAATTGCTCTGCATTGATTGCTGTTTTTGCTTCATTAATACTTTGAGCAAAAGCAAAAGAACTACTTAGCGCTAAAGTCAACAATGAAATAGAATACTTTTTATTCATAATATATCGTTATTGTTTTACAAGTATGTGGTTTTATTTAATTTCTTTTGTTACTACAATTTCACGTGGCGGTGTATTGAATGGGAATAATCCTGATTTTAATACCACACGTTGTCCTTTATATCCCGCAATATACGAAGCAAATCCGGTTCCTAAACCATTTTTTCCTTGCATATCCAAAACATAAAGCTTGCGAATTAAGGGGTAGGTCCCTTCAGCAATGTTATTTTGACTTGGCTTATAGTACTGTTGATCCTTGTCATTTTTTACAGCCAATACTTTTACTTGATCAATCGTAGGCTGCATTTCCTTTGTAGGTTGCGTTAACCAGTTCAAACCAATCACTCCAATTGCCTTAGGATTCTTTACAACATAATCGATAACTTCTTCAGTTGTATTTAAAAAATAAGCATAATCTTTAGGGAAAGACACAAATCCAGTTGCTTCCCTAAAGGCAGAAGAAACACTAGAATTATAGTTATCGAAAACTAAAAAAGAATCTGCTTCTGTCGCCTTTCCTTCTTCTAATTGTTTGAGGATAACTTGATAATCAACAATTGAGTCCATCGCATTTTTACTCGTCACAAAAACAATTGCATCACTAGCAAAGTGCGTTTGTTTTGGTGCTACAACCCCTTCATAATGTTTCAGTTCCTCCGTTGTTAAGGTACGCGGGAGTACAGCTACACGAATAGAATCAGAGAAAAGCAATTGAAGAATTTCTTTTTCTGATTTAGGGAGTAAGTTTATTTTGGCTCTTTTGTACTCATTTTCAAAAAGGATGGCTACATCTTCAACAATGGGAAAAACAGACTCATCCACTCCAAGCGTAAGTGTTCCGCTGAGTAATGTTTCTTCCTGAGCTTCTGTTTCGCTAGAGGCTTCATTCGTTGTTTTGTGCTTATCCTTACATTGAAAGAACAAACTACTTGTTGCTAAAACACCAACTAAAATTCCAATTCTAGCAGCGCTTTTTCTTCGAATCATATAAAACAAATTAAGAGCAAAACCTAGTTCGCTCATTTTCTTTCGTCTAAGATAGATATTCTTTGGAAGAAGCAAAAAATAAAATCAGTTTTTAACATAAATATCAAACAATAAAAAAAGCTTCGATTAAATCGAAGCTTTTTTTACTCTTTTCCCATATTAGTATTCCACAAACGGTAGAATCTAAAAAAACCATAGACTATTAAAACAATACCGAAAAGGATTCGATGATTGTCTTCCATTTGAAAGGGCAGTGACTTACTAACAATTAAGGCAATCCCACAAAACAAATAAAGAAGAAAAAACAATAGTCCAAAAAAGAACAAAAATCGCTGTACTAGCGATTTTTGTTTGAATTTATTGTTAAACATTACTATTGAACTTGGATTGTAATTGGTAATGTAAACTGTGATCGAACTGTTTTTCCGTTTTGTACGGCTGGTTTCCACTTCGGCATATTATTTAATACGCGTACTGCTTCTTTTCCAGCGCCGTAACCTGGGTCACGTACAACTTTGATATCTGTTAATGAACCGTCTTTTTCAACGATAAACATAACGATAACACGGATAGATTTCACACCTGAATCAATTTCTGGAGTTCTGAATCGTTGAATAAATTGTCTATTAAACGCTTGCATACCTCCTGGGTATTCAGCTGGTACTTGTACAGCAATGAAAACTTCGTTTCCATCTCCGTCACCACCTGAACCAGTTCCCTTGTCAGCTTCTCCAGTTTTTTCTGTGATCTTGATTTCACCTTTGTCCTTATCACCTTTCATGTCTTTTGTTCCTACATCAGCTGTTTCCAACTCTTTTTGAGAAACAATTTCCTCCTTCACTTCCTCTTTCTTAGCAATTTCAGGTTCCGTAAACTTTTTCGTATCGTTTACTGATTTAACCTCATCTGCTGGTGGAGGTGGTGGAGGTGGTGGTACATCCTCTGGTGGTGGTGGTGGTGGTGGGATATCTTCTGGTAAATTTAAATTCTCCATTTCGATAACCTTATCCAATTTTTCCACCTTATTATTTCCAAAAGTTCCCTTTGCCATTTCGATTAACATAGGTGATACCAATGCTAAACCGAACAAAGCAATCCCTGAGAACAAAGCTACAGTGGTCACTTTTGGGTTTTCAGATCTCAATTGATATGCTCCGTAAGACTTGTTACGTCCTTCGAAGATAATATCAACCCAATCCTTTTTAAAGATATTTAATTTTGACATAATTTCTTAATTTCTCAGAACGTTAACTACTTCTCACCTAATATTTCTAGATCCTCAGGAGTGATATCTACTAACGCATATGATTTAATACCTGAGATAGCCATCTCATCTAAAATATCAACTAAATTGCGATATGTAGCTTTTTCACTTGCTCTAATGATCACGATCAAACCTTTGTCTGCTTCTCTTGAGTAAGCAATAGCTTGTTTGTCTTTCTCTAACAATACTTGACGAATACCCGCTTTACCATAAGTCTGATCAACTGGTCCTTCAATTGGGTTGTTAACCATACCCATATACCATTTTACTTTATTGTCGCCGCCAATTAGTATAGTCATTGTACGGTTCTCATCTACTTTAGTCTTCTCTTCTTCTATCTCCTTGTTTGCATCTTTATCAGGCATTGCAAGATTCATAGACTGAGGCTTATTCATAGATGTTGTCAACATAAAGAACGTAATCAATAAGAAAGCTAAATCCACCATCGCAGTTAAATCTACTCCGGCATTTTGTTTCTTACTTCTTACTTTTTTGTCCTTATTGCCTCCGCCGCCTGTATTTAATTCAGCCATTTACAGTTTAATTTTTTAATGATTAAAAATCTTCGTTTCTAAGTCCTGTAACTAAGAAGAATCTATTTACACGTTGCTCTTGCAAGATATCAATAACGTTTTTCACTGCAGGGTAATTTGCTTCAGCATCTCCCTTAATTGCAACGTCTAAAACTTTATTATTGTTTTCTTTCGCAACAATACGCGCCATTTCTACCCAATCTTTTAATTGATTGTTTACAGAGTCAGTTGGAACACCTGGTTGGTCTGCTCCAATTTTATTTCTAACATCTGCAGGTAGATTTAAAAATTTCTTCAATTCGTTAATAGGAGTTCCGATACCTTCAGTATAAGCAAATACTTGCTTCTCTTCATCATTAAACTCAATCTGATAACGACTACCCATTTTTTCAAGTGTAGCAATACGATCTTCTTTTCCCAAAACTCCGAAGAAAACCTTTTCTTTACCTGGTTCTCCTCCAATTGTAACTGTTGCTAAGTTACTTTCTGGCAACTTCGTTTGAACGGTTGAATTTGGTGTATCTACTGGTAATGGCTCCGGAAGCTTTGCTGTCGATGTTAATACGAAGAAAGTTAAGAGTAAGAATGACACGTCACACATCGCGGTCATATCTACGCTCATACTCTTCTTTTTCATTTTACCTTTAGCCATTGATAAATTTTTTAACTCCTATATTTTTCAATATAAGATTATTAATACTTATTCTAAAATTATTTTACTAATCCTTTGAATCTTCTGTATGCTTGAGTAATAGCAAATCCAGCTTCATCAATTGAATAAGTTAATCTATCAATTTTTGTAGTAAATGAGTTATACATTACAATCGCTAATGTTGAAGTACCAATACCTGTAGCTGTACATACTAACGCCTCAGAAATACCTGTTGCTAATGCAGCTGAGTCAGGAGTACCAGAAGTTGCTAAAGCCGAGAACGCTTTAATCATCCCTGTTACTGTACCTAATAATCCACATAATGTACCAATTGATACTAATGTAGCTAATACGATCATGTTTTTCTCTAACATTGGCATCTCAAGAGTTGTAGCCTCTTCGATTTCTTTTTGGATAGCTTCAGTAGCCTCTTCGCTATTGTATCCTTCTTTTTTCATTTGTTGATACTTCACTAAACCAGCTCTAACAACGTTAGCTACTGATCCTTTTTGAGTATCACATGCTTCCATAGCTTCTTCGATTCTTCCTTCGTTGATTGAAACTTGGATTTCTTTTACGAATTTTCCAACATCTCCTTTTCCAGAAGCTTTAGAGATAACTAAGAATCTCTCAATTGAGAAAACAATTGTCATAGTTAATAAACCAATTAATACAGCAACTACTGGTCCTCCTTTATAAACCATTCCCATGAAGTTACCTGGTAGTGGGTGTCCTGCTGGATCACCATTTTCAAAGTTCGCTGGATTACCCATTACGAACTCCCAAATAAAGTAACCAAATACAATACATAACACTACAGCTAATGATGCAAATAATCTACTTGCTCCTGAGCTTGACCCTACTTTTTCAACTGATTCGTTTGATACGTTTGTCATCTTTTTAAAATTTAATTCTTTTTTTTCAATTATTACTTATTACTTTTTTACTTTTTTAAAGTCATCAGTGTCGCAAATTTATGTTTTTAGACGAAATAAAAAAATTAAAATCTATTTTTTTAAAATAAGCTAACTTAGACTTAACATAAGAATATTTTATACTTACCTTAACATTAGAAAAAAAGTAAGCAGTGGTAAAGATAATAAGTCTAAATGAATTTTACTATCTTTATTTCATCGCAAAGAACACATTTAACATTTGATAATTATAGTAATTCTACATATTTACTTGTGTATTTGTCTAATAATCATCTTTAATTATATAAAATATACAAAATGAGCATTGAAATTTTCAAAACGGACATCATTAATGGTTATAGTCATAAAAGTGATTTCATTACCATTGGCTGTGCAAATTTGGATCAAAACATTATAGCCGACACTTTTGTAAACATTCCGCTAAAAACGTTAAATCGCCATGGATTAATCGCTGGGGCCACAGGAACAGGCAAGACCAAGACCATTCAAGTTCTCTCTGAACAGTTGGCAGATAAAGGAATTCCAGTGCTCATGATGGACATTAAAGGGGACTTTAGCGGGATCGCTAAAGCTGGAGTAGCAAATGATTTCATCAAAAATCGTCATGAACAGATGAATTTGCCCTTTCACCCCACTGCGTTTCCAGTCGAACTATTAACACTTTCGAAACAAAACGGCGTTCGTTTGCGTGCGACAATTGCTGAATTTGGTCCTGTTTTATTTAGCCGAATCCTCGAATTAAATGACACACAGGCCGGAATTGTTGCTTTACTATTTAAATTCTCAGAAGATCA
Source organism: Myroides sp. C6-3 (assembly GCF_050522425.1). Lineage (NCBI taxonomy): Bacteria > Pseudomonadati > Bacteroidota > Flavobacteriia > Flavobacteriales > Flavobacteriaceae > Myroides > Myroides sp. C6-3. The sequence goes on from NZ_JBMVQP010000001.1 coordinate 129,791, forward strand.
CAACTTGGAACTTGTAGACTTAAAAGATTTTAAAAAGTTATTACAATACCTAACAAATGAAGGAAAAGTGGAGATTGAAAACGAATATGGTCGAATTTCACCTGCTTCCACCAATGCTATTTTGAGAAAAGTAATCGAATTAGAACAGCAAGGTGCAGATTTATTCTTTGGTGAACCTTCCTTTGACATCCGAGATTTAATGCGCTATGACGAGAAGGGTAAAGGTTTTATCAATATTGTACGCCTAACGGATATTCAAGATAAACCCAAACTATTCTCTACTTTTATGTTGAACTTGTTAACTCAAGTATACAACCAACTACCTGAACAAGGAGATAGTGGTCAGCCTGATTTGATTATTTTTATTGATGAAGCACATTTAATTTTCAATGAAGCGAGCAAAGCACTATTAAATCAAATTGAAACGATTGTTAAGTTAATTCGTTCCAAAGGGGTTGGCATCTATTTCATTACGCAGAATCCGACGGATATTCCCAACGGAGTTTTGGCGCAATTGGGATTAAAGATTCAACATGCCTTGCGAGCATTTACAGAAAAGGACAGAAAAGCGATTAAAGCAGCATCTGAAAACTTTCCTTCTACTCCTTACTATACAACCAATGAAATTATCACCCAATTGGGAACTGGAGAAGCTTTAGTTACAGCACTAAATGAAAAGGGAATTCCGACCCCTTTAGTGGCATGTACACTACGTGCCCCAATGAGTCGAATGGATGTTTTAACTGAGGAAGAAATTGACGAGATCTTACAACAATCGAAATTAGTACAGAAATACAACCAGGCAATTAATCGCGAAAGTGCGTTTGAGAAACTAGAGCAACGCACAGTTCCCATCAATGACTCAAAGGAATCTACTACTCCAACTTCAAGCCATACTAAAACTAAAAAAGAAGACAATACCCTTACAAAAAGTATTTTAAAAGTTGTAACGAGTGCTACCTTTATAAAAGGAGCCTTTAGTTTACTCTCCAAAGTTATGGGTGGATCAAACCATACCACCCGCACAACTAAGACATCGAGAACGACAACAGCTAAAAAACGAAAATAGAGGATTAAAATCCTCTATTTTCATTTATCAATTGTTTTAAATGTTCTTCTATTTCTAGGCTATCCCAGCGATCTTCAATATTTTCAGTAGCCATGATCACATCCATCATCTCTGCTTGCTGGTCGCCAATAGCTAGCGCTTCTTGGTAGCTTCCTTGGCTAAAAGTCACTCGATCGTAAAGAGGTAACCATAGTTCAGGGTATTTCTTGGCAAATTTGCTTTCTATTTTCTTGCGCAACAAGAATAAAGGGTTGGCTGTTTGTTCACTCATCTCTTTAAAATTTCGATACGATAGCTCGGCTATTGCATCTGCATTAATCTTACGAGCATATTGATACGCATCCAATGCTTTTTCCCAATCGCTTGGTTCACTTGCCAGACAATCTAACAATACATCTACATCTTCTAGTCCTGCATTTAAGCCTTGCCCATAAAAAGGAACAACAGCATGAGCAGCATCGCCAATTAACGCTACCTTATCTTTGTACACCCACGGAAAACAAGTAGTTGTAACAAGAGAATTGACAGGATTCGCCTGATACAATTCCAATAAATTAGGCATTAATTGTAAGGCATCTGGAAAATTGGTTTGAAAAAAATGTTGAATTTCACTTTCTGATTGAATCGCTTCAAAAGACACCTCTCCTTCATAAGGCATAAAAAGCGTACAGGTAAAAGATCCATCTATATTAGGTAAAGCAATTAACATAAAGTCTTTTCTTGGCCAAATGTGGAAAGAATTTTCATCCATAGCAAAAGCACCTTGTGCTATTGCGGGAATAACAAGCTCTTTATAGGCAATAGGCAAGTACGATTGTTGGTATTCAAATCGACTTCTTCTCTGTAGACGACTTCTCACTTTAGAATAAGCTCCATCTGCTCCAAAAATCACATCATGTTGAATCGCTTTCCACTCTTGATGCTCATACTCACTCATATATAAGATTCCCTTTTTGACATCCACACTCCAAATAGGTGTTTGAAAGACAAATTCCACTCCTATTTCTTCTGCCCAATCGACCAACTTTTTGTTTAATCCTCCACGAGAAACAGCCCAAATAGCTTCACCGTGAATTCCATATGGCTGTTTTTCTTCTTTTTCGATATGGTGAATCGCACGTTGATGCATGGGAATTCCAAACTGACGAACTTTAGCTTCTAGTCCTATGCGTTTCAACATCTTCCACCCGCGTTCTGAAAGCGCTAAATTAATGGACCGCCCAGAAAAGTCAAGGGTGCGAATATCCTCTCCTTTTTCGTAAACAAAAACTTGATGCCCTTGCTGTTTTAATGCAATGGCTAGTACAGTTCCCACCAAACCACTTCCTACAATTGCAATACTTTTCCCCATACTACTTTTAAATATTTGAATATTTAATATAATTAGCTATTCAATGTTTGAATAGTGTTTTTTCCTTGATGTATTATCGACTACTTTTAAGCACACGCTTAATAACAATGAAAAACTTAATTTGGATTATCGTTATCATACTGACAGGCTGTTGGTACATTTGTCAGTTTATTTTATATTTTGATGGTATACTCGTATACAGTTTACTGATACTTGCCATCCTTTTGACCTTACTCAACTTTAGTTTAAAAGAAGGCTCAAAAAAATAATCCCTTAAAAAAGGGATTATTTACTTATTTTTCAAACGTTAATTCCTTTCCAACGGTCAATCCTTGTGACTTAGCAAATGCTCCACACATGTGGAACAATAGGCGCGCGCCAACATTTCCATCCCAGTCATCTTCACCTGGTGCAACCTCAACTAAATCCATCCCGATGATTTCTTTATTTGTTTCAGAAAGTCGCGTAATCATATACGTTGCTTGCTCAAAGGTTAATCCTCCAGGAACTGGTGTTCCTGTATTTGGACAATACCAAGGCAATAAAGCATCAATATCGAAACTAATCACTACTTTTTGAGGTAGAGAAGCGATAATTTGATCACATTTATCTTTCCAACTCATTCCTTCGAATTCATCTTTTTTCAAATCAGCATCTGTATGTACCAAAACGCGACCAGACGTGTTTACAACGTCAACTTCTTGCTCACAGAAGTCGCGAATCCCTACTTGAACTATTTTTTCAACTTGGGGTAATTTCAATGTATTAAACATAATAGAAGCATGCGAATAAGTAAACCCTTCATAAGCCTCTCTCAAGTCCATATGTGCATCAAAATGTAAAATTCCAAAAGAATCGTGATTTTTTGCAACAGCGTTATAATACCCCAAAGGCGTACTGTGATCTCCTCCCAATAAAACCACGCGTTTTCCTTGACTCATCCAATCGGCAACTTTTTCTTCCACTTCTTTGTGTAAGGTTGCGCATACTTGATTAATAGTATCTAAACTTGCTTGTAACATTGGGTGATCCGCTAAGTTCTCTCCATTTTCTAAAGCCTCAATAATGGGTTGAGCTAACGTTTTATATTGGGCACTTTGTTCTTGCCAATGTGCAGGTGCTTCATCAAAATAAATACCCAACTTCCAAAGTTCAGGATAGTTTTGATGTAACAAATCCACTTGATACGAAGCTTCTAAAATTGCTTCTGGTCCTTCTGATGCACCAGCGCCATAACTTACCGTTACTTCCCAAGGCACAGGAACTACAATGATTTCACTTTCTTCTGCTGTAAAAGGCAATCCATAGATTGTTGCATCAGCTAATCCTGGTTGAGACGGATCAAAAGTCTCTATTTTTTGCTGCTTTGTTGACATATGTATTAAGCTGTTATTTTTCGCTGCAAATTTATAAATTAAATTACAGTCGTACTATCTAAATTATTTCTGACTTTGGATCCCTTCTTTCAAGATTTGTCCAAAGTGGTACATATCTTCAAAACTCGTATACAAAGGCACCGGCGCCAAGCGAATCACATTAGGTTCTCTCCAATCGACAATCACTCCCGCCTCCATTAAGTAAGTAAACATAGCACGTCCTTCACCATGTAATAAGATAGACAATTGACTTGCACGTTCACTTTGCTCTGCTGGTGTGATAATTTCAAAATTACCTCCTACTTCAGCACCGATTGTATTAATAATAAATTCTAAATAAGCCGTGATAACATTTCTTTTTTCAATTAATTTATCCATTCCTATTTCAGCAAACATTTCGACTGACGCTAAATAAGGAGCAAGAGATAGAATTGGTAAGTTGCTAATTTGCCATCCATGCGCACCTTCAATTGGATCGTAATTGGGCTCCATCAAAAAGCGTCTTTCTTTGTTGTGTCCCCACCATCCACCAAGGCGAACTAAGTCTTTATTTGTGTGGTGTTTTTCGTGAATAAAACATCCAGAAGCATTTCCTGGTCCTGAATTCATGTATTTATAACTACACCAAGCTGCAAAATCCGCATCCCAATCGTGTAATTCTAAGTTGATATTTCCCGCAGCATGCGCTAAATCCCACCCTACATAAGCGCCATATTGATGTGCTTTTGCAGTAATGGTTTTCATGTCGAGCACTTGTCCTGTATAGTAGTTTAGTCCTCCCATTAATACCAAAGCCAACTCATCTCCTACTTCTTCGATCTTCGCTAAGATGTCTTCTAATCTAAAGTTGTGCTCCCCTGGTCTGCGTTTTACTTCTACAATAACCTCTTTTGGATCTAATCCATGCCATTTCACTTGGGTTTGGATTAAATATTGATCACTTGGAAATGCTTTTTCTTCACATAAAATCTTCACGCGTTTTCCAGCAGGTTTGTAAAAAGTTGCCATTAACAGGTGTAGGTTCACTGTTAGCGTGTTCATCACGGTTACTTCCGATGGTTTTGCACCAACTATTTTACTTAAAGGCGCACTAAATCTCTCGTGGTAATCCCACCAAGGCTTATTGGCATAAAAATGTCCTTCTACAGCTAACTCCGCCCAGTCTGTCATCACTTCATTCACGTATTCTACGGCTTTCTTTGGTTGAAGCCCTAGTGAATTTCCTGTAAAATAGATTACTTGCTTTCCGTTTACTTTGGGAAAGTTAAATTCATTTCTATAGTTTGCTAAGGTATCTTTAGCATCAAGACTTTGAGCAAAAGCTAACGTATTCTCAAATTTCATGGTTTATAATTTTGGTTTTTGTAAAAGTAGAATTTTTATCACTATTTCCACTCTTTTCTACTTATAAAAAATCCCTTGCTGGGATAGCAAGGGATTTTTTAGCAATATCTTATTTTTATTGATTTTATAAAATCAACATCGCATCTCCGTAAGAATAGAATTTGTATCCTTCTTCCACCGCTTCTTTGTAAGCTTTCATCATTAAATCATGTCCACAAAAAGCAGAGATCATCATTAATAACGTAGATTTCGGCATATGGAAGTTTGTAATCATACAATCCGCAATACTAAAATCATAAGGAGGGAAGATAAATTTATTCGTCCATCCTCTATACGGATTTAAGGTTTGACTTGAAGAAACCGAACTTTCTAACGCTCTCATACAAGTTGTTCCCACAGCACATACTCTGTGTTTTTCTTCTTTTGCATGGTTGACAATATCACAAGCTTCTTGAGACACTACAAATTCTTCTGAGTCCATTTTGTGTTTCGACAAATCTTCTACTTCTACTGGGTTGAATGTTCCCAATCCAATGTGAAGTGTAATTTCGGCAAATTTAATTCCGTTAATTTCTAGGCGTTTCATCAAGTGCTTTGAGAAGTGTAATCCTGCAGTTGGTGCAGCAACAGCTCCTTCTTCTTTTGCATAGATCGTTTGATAGCGTTCTGCATCTTCTGGAACAACTTCTCTATTGATGTATTTTGGAATTGGCGTTTCTCCAAGTTCTTGCAATTTATCTCTGAACTCTTCGTAAGAACCATCATATAAAAAGCGCAACGTTCTACCTCTAGACGTTGTGTTATCAATAACTTCTGCAACTAATGAATCGTCTTCTCCAAAGTACAACTTATTTCCAATTCGGATCTTACGCGCTGGATCTACTAAAACATCCCATAAACGTTGTTCTTCGTTCAATTCGCGCAATAAGAAAACTTCAATTCTCGCACCAGTTTTTTCTTTATTTCCATAAAGACGTGCAGGAAATACTTTCGTATTGTTTAAAACCATTACATCACCTTCTCCAAAATAATCCACAACATCTTTGAATAATTTATGTTCGATTGTTCCCGCTTTACGGTCAATCACCATTAAACGAGCCTCATCTCTATTCTCAGCTGGAAATTCTGCCAATAATTCTTCTGGCAAATCAAAATTAAAGTTTGATAACTTCATTGAAAAACAATTTTAATTAGGTCAATAAAAAGAGGTTAGCTCTTTTCAAGTTTTACAAATATACAACCTTGAGATAGGCGTTGTCAAGTATTTAGCACTATTTTTTTATTTTTCAATTGGATTCATACAGTCTAATTCCCAGTTTTTGAAGGTCTTCCCAAAACTTAGGGTATGATTTACTCACTACTTCTGCTTCTGTAATAATCAAATCTCTTTGTACAACCAAAGGAGCAAAAGCCATAGCCATGCGATGATCTTGATACGTATCTATCCTTACCGGTTCTTCCCTTTCTTCTCTTGTCACATCTAATGCTAGTGCATTCGAGGTAATGTGCAGTGTTCCTCCAAGTTTTTTCAGCTCTTGTTGCAAGGCAACTAAGCGATCCGTTTCTTTTATTTTTAGGGTATGTAGACCTTTGATCGTACAGGAAATTCCCAATCCAAAACACGTAACGACAACTGTTTGAGCCAAATCTGGTGTATTAAAAAAGTCCTCTTCAACGTATCCTTCTGCTTTTCCGATTTTCGTCAACCGAATGTAATCCTCCTTTTCAAAAGTAGTTTCAACACCTAGTTTCGCGTAAATTTGCGGTAAGACTGCATCTCCCTGTAAACTCACTGCCTTGTATTTTCCTAAGCGAATAGAGGTACCTAGGGGAGATAGAGCTATAAATGAATAGTAATACGAGGCCGATGACCAATCCGCCTCAACCGTAAACTGTGTTTTTTGGATTTGCTTTGGAGGTCGAACCACAATGATTTGTCCTTCAAAACTAGTTTCTGCGCCTAACTCTTTAAGCAAGGACAGTGTCATCTCAATATAAGGTCGAGAAGTAATAGCGCCAAGGAGTTCGAGTTCGAGTCCGTGTTTTAGCTGTGTCCCGACTAAAAGCAAAGCGGAGATATATTGACTACTAATCGAAGCGGGAATGCGAATACAACCACCCATCACCTGTTTTCCTTCAATTGCCAAAGGCGGAAACCCCTCTTGGTCAAGGTAAGTAATTTGCCCTCCCAACTCGCGCAAGGCATCAACCAAAATCCCTATTGGGCGGTTGTGCATGCGTTCACTGCCTTCTAACACGATAGACCGTTCTTGACATAGCGCAAAATAAGCCGTTAAGAACCGCATCGTTGTTCCTGCATGATGTACATTCACTATGGTTTTTGACGTAGCCAATCCCTCTTGCATCGCTACTACATCATCCGAATCCGCTAAATTTTCCACCTTGAGTTGAGGAAAAATCTTTTGCAACAACAACAAGCGATTGCTTTCAGATTTACTCCCTGAAATAACAAGCGTTTGCGATGATTTTAACGCTGATTTTTGTAGGTAAACCTGCATACGATTTCTTTTATTTTAATTTTTCATTCTTGTGGTGACGATCGTGATCTCTTTTTGTTTTAAGATCCAGTTTTTTGTCAAAAGCCTCTTGTAAGTTAACCCCGGTCTGATTCGCTAAACACAAGACTACAAAAACAACATCTGCTAACTCTTCTCCTAAGTCTTTATTTTTATCGCTTTCTTTTTCCGATTGCTCGCCATAACGACGGGCAATAATACGCGCTACTTCCCCCACTTCTTCCGTCAATTGGGCCATATTGGTCAATTCGTTAAAATAGCGAACACCGTGTTCTTTAATCCAAGTATCTACTGCTGCTTGAGCGTCTTTAATATTCATCTTATTCTTATTTATTTTTTTTAAACAACTTGTTTTTCACCCATTTCTCATAAACAAACATGAGCACCATAAAAATCACATAGCGAATCGCTACATTTTGCATGCAAAGTGGATCTCCTTTCAATGCACAGACAAAGTCTGTCGAAATGAACCAAGAAAATAAAACGTAAATAACCGTAAAAAGGCTAAATTTAATCAGTGTTTTTTTCATTATTCTTTATTTTGAGAATCAATACAAATCGTTACAGGACCGTCATTGAGTAGTGCTACTTTCATATCCGCTCCAAATTGTCCTGTTTGTACTTTTTTATTTAAATCACTAGATACTTGTGCAACAAATTGCTCGTACATCGGAATAGCGAAATCCGGTTTTGCTGCCCTAATATACGAAGGTCTATTGCCTTTTTTTGTTGAAGCATGCAGCGTAAATTGACTAACGATTAATACCTCTCCATCGATGTCTAATACAGATTTATTCATCACCCCTTGTTCGTCTTCAAAAATACGCAAATTCACCAATTTACCCGAAAGCCAATCAATATCTTGTTTCGTATCTACTTCTTCAATACCTACTAACACAAGTAACCCTTTTTCAATGCTTCCTGTGATTTTCCCTTCTACTGTAACAGAAGCTTCTGTTACGCGCTGTATAACTATTCTCAATGTTCTCTTTTTTTACTTATTTCACTTTCTCTACTACAATATGCATCTCCTCTATTCTTTGCTGCATGGTGAGATACAATTGACGAAGTTCAGGGTAATCTTCCTTGGCAATTACCGTTTTTTGCAAGCGCAAATTCATCCCCACTTGTATTCTATTTCCCTCCAATAGCTTTACTTCGTAAATCAGCTTCGCTCCTATTTTATCACTCGTAAACACCTCATCATTGGGATAGCTTTTCACTTTATACCCTTCTGGCAGTTGAACCACTATTTTATACATATCCATTGAAGGATATAGCAAGTTAATATCCGATTGTCTTGTACTATTGCTAAAAGGATTTTGCTTTTCTCCATACAACTCCATCGGATTAAAAGTCAGTTCATCACTTTGGGGATTTCGCGTTGCAAAGTTAAATTTTCGCACTTGATACGCTATTTCGATATCTCCATTCTTTAAGGGTTTAAGTTCACCTTGACTTAAAAAGAATTGATTCGAACGCGATTCAAAGTCACTGCGACTTCGACTGAGCATATGCTCACCGTATCTGGCTCTAAAGGCGGCTGCTTCGTACCGAGTTCGGGTACTTTTCATGCTTCCTTCAGCATTGCCATCTTCCTTTAGATCGACAACAAATTCTTCTTGCTTAAATGAGAATTGTTTAGGCGTTAGATCTACTTTACTCACCTCATTTTGTTCAGTTATCATCCACCCCTCCGCATTTAAATCTTCAAAAGGCAAAACGTTTAAAACGGGGTGATCCATTGTTCCGTCTACCACAAAAAACTGATTGTCAATTTGAACACCTACGATCACTTGATTCAAGAATCGAGTAAATAAAATTGGAGCTTTACCATTGGATTGCGTACTCAACACAATCGGTTCAGCGACAAGTCCAGCCGCACGCAAAGCACCAATAAGCGCTAAGTTTATATCACCACTGTTTCCAATTCCTTGGGCCATTGCCTTTTTTACCCCAAGTTCAGTCCAATACCCATATTGTTGGTTCCACTTGATCTTAGATTGAATAAACGAAACTAGTTGCGCTGCTTTTTCTTGCTGAGTTAACCCCTCTAAGTTCTGCTCTGCAATCACTTTGTTCCAATACTTCTCCTGTCGTAACTCTCCGCCAAAATTCCTGTCTTTGTTTAATTCTTTCGCCACTGTTTCAGGCTCATGTGGAACAACGACAGAAGGACTCATAGGATATTGAAATTGAATTAAATCAAAGCGAATCCCGCTCTTGATGTTGTTGACATGATCCATAAAAGGTTCATAAACAAAAGCAGGGATATCTTTAGCCTCAAACTGAAGAACAGCTTCTTTAAATCGATACGACGTTTCCCATTTGTTTTCCGTTAAATCGCGAGCAGTTTCGGTAACCCCTTTGGTTTCTTTTACTTTAATCCCTCCTGTTTGAGTGATCAAATAAGTCAAATTATCGGGAATTCTAACCGTATAAGTGCTTTTTAGTTTTGGGATATCTTCCTGAAAATACCACGTTGGAATAACATCGATATTCTTTATTTTTTTTACATAATTATATGCGATTCGATCTCCAATGCGAATGTCATTTACCTTGATTTCTTTGAGGTAAAAACCGTCGTCAATTAATCGATTACTCGCCGTATTAACCGCAATAACTTCTTCTTTTCCGTTTTCTATTCGATGAATTTCGTAGGATTCAACCTCAACAATTTCTCTCGTATAGCGATTAGAGTAAAAAGGAACCAGTAAACTCGCGTGACTAATCCCTTCTTTTGAATTAATTTGAATAAGTCGTTTGACTTGAAGTACAATTGAAAATCCATCTTCCTCAGAAAATTGATATTCAATCATTCCTTCTTCATTTAGCACAACGGCATCTGCTTTGTTCAATTGCAAAACCTCTTGAGATTCTTCCTTTTGTACATTACTTAACCATTGGCTTGGTGCATCTTGAGCATAAGTACTTAAGCTAAAAATTCCCAACACAACGAATACAATCTTGTTCATTTCTTATATGGCATTTTTATTATCCTATCCAAAAATACAAAACTCCTGCTGTATAGCTTGCTATTTTAGTGAGGATTTAAAAATGAAACAGGTAAACAAAAAGAGGTCGTCGTTATTTCCATTGATCAAACAACTCTTCCCTTTATAAGAAACAATCAAAAAAAAGAAAAATAATAAACAACAAAAAGCCTTTTAGACCAAAAATAACGCAATGAAATAAACACGTAATCAAGCGATCTCTACTCGTTTTTATTATTTCATTAACATTATTCAATTGCTTTTTATTCTAATTTCAATACAAGTTAGTACAAAGCTTAGGTTAACCAACTCAAACTAACGGGCGCTTCGCCAACAAAAACATATCCAAAAAACTGCATGAACAATAGGCAATTGATGGCTGACTATAGATTTGAGCATCGAATTGTTTATTTAGAACTTACACTGGACTAGTGGTTAAGATAGCGTTGCCGGCACTGATCAATCTATTCTACTTCGCGTGTAACATAGTTTTACTATGCTGTCTTAGGGTCCATAACAAAGGAAAAAATTATTTCACTGGTTATTTTACCTGGTTATTTTACTTTGTATTCCTCTTGTCATGGTCATTACTCATTTATTTTTTAATCTGCTACAAGGTTTCTTCACCTTGTACAAATCTTTACAACTATGAAAAAAAAATATAGCTTTTTCTTATGCCTGTTACTTTCATTGACAGGGTGTAATTCGGACCAATCGCCGACGAAGGATGAACAACAAAATGAACTACCTTCTGTTTATGAAAGCATTACACAAGCGTATCAACAAAAACGAGAGGCTCCATCGAAACAGACTACTGCTGGTTTTTGGGGATGGGTGAAAAAAATCGCTACCGCTGACGCCAAAGCTGCAGCTGCTTATGCAGTTAAACACGGAATGAAAAGCGATTGGAAAGAGGCTTTACTCGTAGGAGCTGCTGCTTCTGTAGAGGCTGCCTTATCGGGAAAATCAGCCAATATAACGAGTACAGAAGCTGGTTTACTCCCTTATCAAACTATGGTTTTACCTGACGTACAGCAAATTAAATCAGCTGCGTTTGAACCTAACTATATGGATGACTTGGGATTCACTCACTATATCTTGGTTAATGAAGTACTCCAAGACTCATCATTAGCACACCTCTCATCCAGTGACCGTCAAGGAGCCATATACGACAAAGTCTATGAGCAAGCACAACGATTGGGAATTGAAACCATATACGACAAACAGGAAGCAATAGCCTTGCTAAATCAAATTCAAAAAACAGCAGATAACACGAGTAATGTTTACGATGAACAATTATTTACCTTCGATACACCCGAAGAATATCAAGCCTTTAAAGCAATTGATCAATTGTACACTCGTACGTTTAACAAAATTAAAAGTCATGTTGTTTTTACAGCTTATTCCAAAGAAATGGAATCAGCTGTTCTTCAAGATTCCCATTTATCTCAACAAACAAAAGAGGTGTTATTATTAGAAATGGCCACCTATCGATTTGGTTATACCTATTATAGTGCAAGTAAATAGCAGTAGCCCAAATACAAAAAAGCTGGTTCCGTAAAGAACCAGCTTTCCTTTATAATCAAAAGATTCAATCTTATTCTTCTTGGTTTTTACCATCTTTATAGATATCTGTACGATAGTGTTCTTCTTCTCCATCGAGAATTTGAATATAAGTCTTATAACGCGACCAAGCTAATTCGTCATGATCCAAAGCTTCTTTTACAGCACAATGCGGTTCTTCTCTATGCAAACAGTTGTTGAATTTACACTGTTCCTTTAGCGCAAAGAATTCTGGAAAATAATCCCCTACTTCTTGTGGTTCCATATCGACAACGCCGAATCCTCTAATACCCGGAGTATCAATAATAGCGGCATCAAAGGACAGATCAAACATTTCAGCAAACGTAGTAGTATGTTGTCCTTGTTGATGTTGTTCAGAGATCTGAGCCGTTTTTAAATTCAATCCAGGTTCTATAGCATTGATCAACGTTGATTTTCCAACACCACTGTGTCCTGAGAACATCGAAACTTTTCCGATCATTCGCTCTTTAATGGCTTCTAATCCTTTAGACTCTAAAGCAGAAACGCGTAAACACTCATAGCCAATTTGCGAATAGATATACTGTAAATACAGCTGTTCGTCTAAAGCTTCTTCTGAATAGGTATCAATTTTATTAAAAACCAGTACTGTTTTAATGCCGTAAGCTTCTGCTGTTACCAAAAAGCGATCGATAAAGCTTGTTGTTGTTACCGGATTATCAATGGTAACAATTAAAAACATAGTATCGATATTCGATGCAATGATATGTACTTGTTTGGATAAGTTTACCGATTTACGCACAATATAATTCATGCGTGGCGCAATATCGTTAATCACTCCTGTTACGACGTCATTGGTGGTTTCTAAGTCAAAAGACACGTGATCTCCTACTGCAATAGGATTTGTACTTTTAATCCCCTTTAAGCGAAACTTTCCTTTGATACGGCAATTGTAAAATTGCCCATCTTCTCCTTTGACGGCATACCAGCTTCCTGTTGATTTATAAACTGTTCCTTTCATGGGGCAAATATATTTTAAAAATCCTTGCAAAAAAAAGGGACGAAGGAGAAAAACACCTTGTCTGCTTTTGCCTTAGGCTCCTCTCTTACTCTTCTTTTCTATTAATAACTTGATCTTGGCGATAAATACTTTCTTGATGAATAGCCGTGTAAATCGTGCGAATAAATTCATCCGTAAATCCGAGATGTTCCCCTTCTTTCATCATTTTCTCCACAATACTATTCCATCGTTCTTGTTGGAAAACCGCTACATTTCGCTCGCGTTTTAACGAACCAATCTCATCTGAAATCATCATTCTCATCTTCAAAAGATCTAAAATCTTACTATCCATATCATCAATCTGAATGCGATAGGTTTGTAGCTTCTGCATATATTCTTCTGTATCGTCCGTAGTATTACGCAACTTCAGAGAATGAATAATCGCCTTTAACTGTTCCGGTGTCACTTGTTGAGCGGCATCACTCCACGCTTTATCTGGATTGCAATGGGTTTCTATCATTAATCCATCAAAATTCAAGTCCAAAGCTAACTGTGAGACCGCTTGAATTCGATCGCGACGTCCCGTAATATGAGAAGGGTCACAAAAAATAGGAATCGTAGGCAATTGTGATTTGATATCTAATGGAATCTGCCATTCGGGAATATTTCGATATTTCGTTTTTTCATAGGTACTAAATCCGCGGTGAATCAATCCTAATTTGCTGATATTAGCTTTTTCCAATCGCTCGAGTCCGCCCATCCAAAGGGATAAATCAGGATTGATAGGATTCTTAAGCATCACAATTTTATCCGTTCCCTTTAGCGCATCTGCAATTTCTTGTACGGAAAAAGGATTCACTGCAGTACGCGCACCAATCCACAAAATATCAACGTCATTCGTTAGACACAACTCTACATGTTCGGCAGTAGCCACTTCTGTTGCTAAAAGTAAACCCGTTTCTTGTTTAACTTGTTTCATCCAATCCAAGCCTATTGCACCAACCCCTTCAAATCCACCGGGTTTTGTTCTCGGCTTCCAAATACCAGCGCGAAAGACTTTTACTTCTTGAGGCAAAGCACGTGCAATTTGCAACAATTGTTCGGGTGTTTCAGCACTACAAGGACCTGCTATTAGAGCAGGTGCTTGCCCCTGAAAAGTAGCTAACCAATCTTTACTCATCGTTTACAATTTCATTTGATACAAATTTACGAGTTATATTCTATAAAACAGGAAAATTACAAGGGCATAAAACTTGAAAATCTAGATAAACCACTTTTTGTACGTTGTTTTTTATAATAATTAATACTTTTACTTTTCATCAAAAATTCAACCTACATGTCAGTACTAACTTTTATCTTAATTATGTTTCTGGGTGCTTTTGCGGCTGGTTTTATCGGCTCTTTATCAGGACTCGGAGGCGGAATTATTATAATCCCCTTACTTTCCGTATTTCTAGGCGTTGACATGCATTATGCTATTGGAACTGCATTAGTTGCTGTTATTGCAACTTCCTCTGGTTCCGCATCTGCCTATGTACGAGAAGGAATCACCAATATGCGGTTGGGTATGTTTCTCGAAATTGCCACAACCATTGGAGCTGTAATCGGAGCTTTGCTCTCAACCAATGCGCCTACTTCTTTACTTGCCATCATATTTGGTGCAACCCTTATCTTCTCTTCCTTGAATTCCATTCGTAAAAAAGAAGATCACCTCATCCTCCCAGAACAAGGGAGCTCTTTGGCTAAAAAGCTTAAATTGGCCGGAAGCTATCCCGCAGCTAACGGCGAAAAGGTTCACTATAGCATGACTAATATTCTCGGTGGTTTTAGTATGATGGGTGTCGCAGGTATGATGTCGGGGTTATTAGGTATTGGATCCGGCGCTTTTAAAGTAATTGCCATGGATACCATTATGAAAGTTCCTTTTAAAGTATCAACTACAACCAGTAATTTTATGATGGGAGTAACAGCCATTGCCAGTTCCGTCATTTACATTCAAAAGGGCTATATTGAACCCTCTATCTGTATGCCTGTTATTATCGGAGTACTTCTAGGCTCAATGGTAGGAGCAAAAGTATTAATGAAAGCCAATACTAAAAAACTAAAAATGTTCTTTGCTGTTCTGATCTTCATCATTGCCTTGAACATGATTTACAACGGAATTACAGGAAAAATTTAAAAAAGAGAAAACATGAGCACATCTAAATTTACAGATAATCAGTTGCAAAACATCATCGGAAATGTGTTGCGTTATGGGGTATTAAGTGCCTTAACTGTAACCCTACTTGGAGGTATTATTCTGCTGTCTAAAGATTCCCAGCAACTTGTTTCATTTTCTACTTTTACGGAAAAAGACCAAAACCTATTTGTTGTGTTTAACACGATACTACAAGGCGTAAAAGAATGGAATGGAGAGTCGATTATCTTCTTGGGAATATTACTTTTATTTCTAACACCAGCACTGCGGTTAGTGCTATCGCTATTTTCCTTTATGCTTGAGAAAGACAAGATGTACGTGGTAATCACGCTAATTGTTATTGCCGTGATCATTCTGAGTGTGTCTTTCGGTTTTTCGCATTAATTTACCTACATTTGTTTTTACTAACCACTCATTATCTATGTCTATTAAAGTAGAAAACATAAGTAAATATTACGGTGAACAACAAGCATTGAACGCCATTAATTTCACGGTTCCCAAAGGGCAAATTGTCGGTTTTCTTGGTCCGAATGGAGCGGGGAAATCTACCTTAATGAAAATCTTAACGACCTTTATTCACAGTGATGAAGGAACCGCTTATGTCAATGAATACAACGTAGCTACACAGGCAAAAAAAGTACAACAATCAATTGGTTACCTGCCTGAACACAATCCCTTGTATTTGGATATGTATGTGAGAGAATATTTACAATTCAACGCTTCGATTTACAAGGTAAAAAAAGAACGCATTGAAGAAGTAATTACTCAAACAGGATTAACACCTGAATCCCATAAAAAAATTGGACAACTTTCTAAAGGATATCGCCAACGCGTGGGGATTGCAACAGCCTTACTACACGATCCGGAAGTTCTTATCTTAGATGAACCTACAACAGGATTGGATCCCAATCAATTAGTTGAAATTCGAGAACTAATTAAAACGGTAGGGAAAGACAAAACAGTTTTTCTCTCTACCCATATTATGCAAGAAGTAGAAGCGATTTGTGAACGTGTGATCATCATCAAAAAAGGACATATTGTTGCGGATCAATTTTTACATGAATTGTTGGACAACCAAGAGGAACAAATTATCGCTGTTGAATTTGATTTTAAAATTGAGATTGAGTTTGTCAATCGCATCCCTCATTTAATCAAAGCCAATCACATTCACGATACACAATGGGAACTTGTTTTTCCAACTGATCAGGATTATCGCGCTACGGTCTATGACTTTGCACAACAACAAGGGTTGAAAACCCTTTCTCTTCAACCAAAGAACAAGAATTTAGAAAAGCTGTTTCAGGAATTTACGGCAACAGCTAACGAAGAATAAAAACAAAAAAGAGCCTTGGGCTCTTTTTTGTTTTTATTGTTTTTTAAATAATCCGTTGATTTCCGCATCAATTTTATCGATAATCAATCCTAAATCTTCTGGTTTATCAACAAAATCTAAACTGTCTACATCAATGACTAATAATTTTCCTTTATCATAGCCTTTAATCCAGTTTTCATAGCGTTCGTTTAGTCCACTCAAGTATTCAATCGAAATTGAATTTTCATATTCGCGTCCTCTTTTGTGAATTTGCCCCACTAAATTAGGAACCGTACTTCTCAAATAAATCAACAAATCTGGTGCTGCAACCAAATCTTGCATTAAATCAAAAAGAGTTGCATAATTTTTAAAATCGCGGTTAGACATCAAGCCCATCGCATGCAAGTTCGGCGCAAAAATATGAGCATCCTCATAGATTGTGCGATCCTGTATAATTGTTTTTCCACTCTGTCTGATTTGAAGTACCTGGCGAAAACGACTATTCAAAAAATAAACTTGTAAGTTAAATGACCAGCGATCCATTTGATGGTAGAAGTCATCCAAATATGGATTGTCAACCACATCTTCATAATGCGCCTCCCATCCATAATGTTTTGCTAATAAGTTTGTCAGTGTTGTTTTTCCCGCTCCAATATTTCCGGCAATTGCTATGTGCATCACGGTAATTTTATTTGATAATTATTTACTTTCTGTTCCGCAAAAATACTCAATTTTTGAGTGTTATAAAAGAAGCTCAAAATGCTTTTTACATCCACTGTAATTTCAAAAATCTTATTCTTCTCCATATCAACATAATATAGCTTATTTAGATACAAATAAAATACCTGTTTATTATTTAGGATTTGAATCTGCTCATAATCGGAAGGCAAGGTATAGTTTAGAACTTCATTACCGTATATATCAATACCTTTAATTTGATTAGTTGAAGTAACGCGATAGAGGTAATTCAACGTCGATTGATACGTTTTGATTTGTTCCTCTTTGATTGTATAGATATTGCGCACTTCTAAAGTACTTAGATTATAGCGCAATACACTTTGATTCGCTTGGTTGACAATCCACAGATTTTTCTGTGTGCTTGTACCGATATAAGCGGGATCCATGGCAGAAAATCGCCCCGTTAGTTCAATGGTATTTAGCAAGGCCAATTCCTTACTAAGTAATACAATGGTATTAAAATCTTTATAAAACAGAACGGGAAACAGTGAATTGGTAAGATCAATCATTTGAAGCGATCCTAATTTCGGCAGGCTAAAATTTTCTACTGTGTATTTACTTCGCTTGCGCAATGTATTTTCTTCTTTAGTAAAAGTATTATCAAAAATATCTTTACTTAAGAAGATCTCTTTTTCTTTGAGCGATTCGCTATTTAAAAATTGCGCTTGAATCGATTCTTGTGCAAAAGCCGCACCACTTGCCCACAGCAAGAGAAAAGCGAACATCTTTTTCATACTTACTTTCGAGTATAGGTTTGAAAAGTAAAAGCATAGGCGTGTTTCTCATCTGTTGGATGATAACTCTCTTTCACCAATTGCCAATCGGAGGTTGAGAATTCAGGAAAAAAAGCATCCCCAGCGAAAGAGGCATGCACTTGAGTTAATTCTAATTGATCTGCAATCGGCATTGCAAGGTTATAAATTTCTCCTCCTCCAATAACGTAGACCGCTTTCTCGTTCTTTGTTAGCGCTAAAGCTTCTTCTAGGCTATGTACAACGATACAATTTTCAGGTACCACATAGTCCTTTTGTCTCGTTATAATAACGTGAGTTCTATTAGGCAAAGGCTTTGGAAAAGACTCAAACGTCTTGCGTCCCATAATGATATAATGATGAGAGGTCAAGGTTTTGAAGTGCTTAAAATCATCTGGTAAATGCCAAATGATAGCATTGTCTTTTCCTAATACATTATTTTCTGCAATTGCAGCAATTAGAATAACCATTGTACTATTGTTTTGAATCTTCTTGATTTAAGTCTCTTTTTACATCTACCAAAGGAAAGTCTTTTTCTACTTTGGCGCGCAATTGTTTTATCTTCTCTTGTTGGAGTGCAACGAGTCGCTCTATTTCGCGTTCTTGCCAAGCTGCTCCCATAAATCGATTAACGACTAATACATTTACAGCGTGAATAAACACGAGTAGCGCCCAAGCTCCAACCACATAAGTCCACCAAACTCCAACAACTAGAGGATCTTTAACCCACATATTAACTGCGTATAAAACCAGTGATGCCAACAGAAAAACAACGAAGTGAAATAATAACATTTTACGTTGTTTAATTCTATTTTTCGCATACTCATACTGTCTAATTGCTTCCGTTTTTTCCATAGCATATTTTTGAATTAGAAATTATACAGATACTTGACCTTTAATGGCAGGATGAGATACGTAATCTTCTAACGTAAAATCCTCATAGGTAAAGCTAAAAATATCTTTCACTTTTGGATTGATTTTCATTTTGGGTAAAGCATAAGGTGTTCTACTCAATTGTAAGTTGACTTGTTCGATGTGGTTGTTGTAAATGTGTACATCGCCAAACGTATGAATAAAATCTCCTACTTCTAGCTCGCAAACTTGAGCGACCATCATCGTCAATAAAGCGTAAGAAGCAATATTAAAAGGCACACCTAAAAAGACATCTGCACTGCGTTGATATAATTGACAAGACAGTTTTCCTTCAGCCACATAAAACTGAAAGAATGAATGACACGGAGGTAATGCTGCTTTATTATTGGCTACGTTTTCTGCAAAAGACACACTCGTATCAGGTAAAACGCTTGGATTCCATGCAGAAACCATAATACGTCTGCTATTGGGATTGGTTTTCAAGGTATCGATTACCTCTTTTATTTGATCAATTCCCTCTCCGTTCCAATTGCGCCATTGATAACCATAAACAGGTCCAAGATCGCCATTTTCATCTGCCCATTCATCCCAAATTCTAACCCCGTGTTCTTTTAAGTACGCAATATTAGTTTCTCCTTTCAAGAACCATAAGAGTTCGTGGATAATTGACTTTAGATGTACTTTTTTTGTTGTTACCATAGGAAAACCCTCTGCTAAGTCAAAGCGCATTTGATGACCAAAAATACTTTTTGTACCCGTTCCCGTACGGTCTCCTTTTTGTACCCCTTTATCTAAAACTTCTTGTACTAAATTTAAATATTGTTTCATTCTTTCCTCCTTAATTAACTATGATCGCTTACTAATTTCGTCTCTAATTCGCGCTGCTGTCTCGTAATCTTCATTGCCAATCGCTTCATTGAGCAAACGTTGCAAATCTTGTAATCCGTACTTGCTGTATCCTTTTCCTTCAATATCGAGTTCAAGGAATTGTTCTACTTGACTCGCGATATCATCATCAGCAGGTTCTTCTTCTACTTCAGGTGTTCCGCTTAAAATAATACCCGCTTTATTCATAATATCAGGATAGGTATATATCGGTGCGAAAAAGCGTATTGCCAAGGCAATTGCGTCAGAAGTACGGGCGTCCATCGTTTCTTCAATTCCGTTTTTCTCCCAAACTAAGCTAGAAAAGAACACGCCATCCACTAATTTGTGTACAATTACGTGTTTCAATTGAATATCAAATGTATCAGCAAAACTCTTAAATAAATCGTGTGTCAAAGGTCTTGGAGGTCTAATTTCCTCTTCAATTGCAATAGCAATAGCTTGTGCTTCAAAAGCTCCAATAACAATGGGCAATTTTCTATCTCCGTGCTCCTCATCTAAGATCAAAGCATAAGCTCCATTTTGAGAATGGCTATATGAAATTCCTTTAACTGTTAGCTTAATCAAACTCATAATTTTCTTTATAAAAACAAAAAAACAGTAACTAAATCAAAGATAAACAATCTTTAGATTTTAGTTACTGTCTTGGTAAAATTATCTAAATCAAAAAATGCGGCTTAGGCGTTTTTCGCTTTGAAGTCTTTTAATTTTTCAACTAACTGAGGTAATACTTGGAAAGCATCTCCTACGATTCCGTAATCTGCAACTTTGAAAAAAGGTGCTTCAGGATCCGTATTGATAACCACTTTTACTTTAGAAGAGTTCACTCCAGCAATATGTTGAATTGCTCCTGAGATACCTACAGCGATATAAAGATTAGCTGCTACTGGTTTTCCAGTTTGTCCCACGTGCTCTTCGTGTGATCTCCATCCCACATCAGAAACAGGTTTAGAACAAGCTAAAGCAGCGCCTAAAACCTCTGCTAAATCCTCTAACATTCCCCAGTTTTCTGGTCCTTTCATACCACGTCCACCAGAAACTACGATATCCGCATCAGCGATTGTTACTTTACCAGATACTTTTTCTACTCCTTCAACTTTTAAGCTGAAGTCAGCATCGTTTAAGCTTGGTGCAAAATCTTCCACAGCTGCTGCTCCTGAAGCTTCTACTAATCCAAAAGAGTTTTTCCCCAAAGCAAGCACTTTCACATCAGAAGTGATTTCTGTAAAATTAAAGGCTTTGTTTGAGAAACCTGTTCTTTTTACAACAAATGGACTTGTACTTTCAGGTAGAGCGATTACGTTTGAAGCAAAACCAGCGTTCAATCCGATAGCTACAGCAGGCGCTGCATATAAACTATCTGTTGAAGAGGATAATACTACTACTTTTGCTCCTTCTTTTTGAGCAGCTTGTTTGATCACATCCGCATACGCTTTAGCGTTGAATGTAGCTAATTTATCACTTGATACTTTTAGTACTTTATCAACTCCGTATTTTCCTAATTCGCTAACATCAGAAGCGTTAACCGTTACAGCTGTAACTGTTGTTCCTAATGATTCTGCTACTTTCTTTGCATAAGAAGCTAGTTCTAATGCTACTTTTTTAAATTTTCCTTCTGCTGATTCAGCATATATTAAAACTGACATACTTTTTCTTTTTAAGGTTAAAAACTACTAGATTAGATAACTTTTGCTTCGTTGTGTAATAAGTTGATTAACTCATCTAAGTTATCTGGAGCGATCATTTTACAAGCTGATTTTGCAGCTGGTTTTTCGAACTTTACTGCTTTCGTTGCAGCATCTGCTCCTACTGGCTCAAGAACTGTTAATGCTTTTGTTCTAGCAGCCATGATTCCGCGCATATTTGGAATACGTAAATCTTTCTCGTCTACCAAACCTTTTTGCCCACCAATAACGATTGGCAATTTTCCTGATATTGTTTCTTTACCACCATCAATTTGACGAATTGCTTTAACTGTTGTTCCGTCAACTTCCATTCCTTCGCAAGAATTAATGAAGTCATAACCCAAGATAGCAGCTAACATTCCTGGAACCATTCCACCATTGTAGTCTAATGATTCTTTTCCTGCTAATACTAAATCATATCCACCGTTTTTCACTACTTCTGCCAATTGCTTTGCAACAAATAAACCATCAGTAGGTACTGCGTTTACACGGATTGCTTCATCAGCTCCAATCGCTAATGCTTTTCTCAATGTAGGCTCTGTGTCAGCTCCTCCAACATTAACTACGGTTACCGTAGCTCCTTGTTTTTCTTTAAACCAAATGGCGCGTGTTAATGCATACTCATCGTTAGCATTGATCACAAATTGTACCCCATTTGTATCAAATTCAGCATCACCATTTGTGAAATTGATTTTTGATGTAGTATCAGGCACGTGGCTGATGCAAACTAATATCTTCATTATTATTATAGTTTTTGTGTTTTACAATATTACTTGTGAACGAAAATAAGAATTAATTTTCAATATTTTACTATGCAAGCATATAAAATTGTTTTGAATTAACCAAATATAATTTACTAAATCACCTAATAATTCAATATCTTTTACCCGATTTCGTTTTTCAAATAACCATTCTATGAAAGTAAAGACAAAAAATTAAAAAGTTTGTAATTTAATTGAAACTAGATAAAAGTAAGACACATCATCTAAACATGAATAAAAATTAAACTATCTTTTTTTTTCTAACGCTAACCTTATTAATTCTGAAAGCAAATCAGATACTGATAAACCAGAATATTCAAAGAGTTTAGGATACATGCTATAAGGAGTAAACCCTGGTAGTGTATTAATCTCATTAACAACAAAATCTCCATCTGCTTTTAAAAAAAAATCAATGCGAGCAAACCCCTCACAACAAACAACCTGATAAGCTTTTAGAGCACACAATCTAATTTTTTCAGAAATTTCAACAAGAACATCAGCAGGGATTTTCATTGTAGCCTTAGATGTATTACAGTATTTTACATCGTAAGAGTAAAAATCAGTACTTGTAACTATTTCGCCAAGAGAAGAAGAAATAGGTTTCTCGTTTCCTAAAATACTACATTCTATTTCTTTTCCTTCAATTGCCTCCTCAATCAAAATCTTAGTATCGAATCGAAAAGCGAGATCTAATGCTACTGTAAAATCTCTACTATTATAAACTTTAGATACTCCAAAAGAAGATCCAGCATTACAAGGTTTCACAAAAAAGGGACAACCAAGTTCCTTTACAATTTGATTAAAGGTTATTATTTCTTTATTTACTTGATATAAAGTGATAAACCGAGTAATAGGAATCCCATTATCTTTTAAAATGCGTTTCGTTATTTCTTTATCCATACAAATTGAAGATCCTAAAACACTAGAACCTACGCAAGCAATACCGAGAAATCTAAAAAAACCTTGTAAAGTTCCATCTTCACCAAAACCACCATGTATAATAGGAAAAACAACAGTAAAAATAGCTAATACTTCATGAGTTTGGCTATCGACAATTAATCCATTCCCCTGATCCTCTTGTATATGTACTTTTCGTGCCTGACTAAAGTAGTCATCTACTGTCAAATCTACCTGTTCTTTTGCATAATCACAATCATAATACCATTGTCCTTTTTTATTATTTCCCAAAAGAAGAACTTCAAATTGAAATTTATTAATTGCATTATAAATAGTAGTAGCCGAGATTAAGGACACTTCATATTCTGGAGATCTACCTCCAAATACTATAGCAACTTTTTGTTTCATCTTTTTATTTTGTCTTTTTTTTCAGTACATAACAAACAACCTTATACTCTTCAAAAGATTCGCGAGCATCTAAAATTTCTTTATAGACGAGATTATCAAACATATCGATAATCTCAAAACCCGTTTTTTCTATTACTTCTCTCAGATTATCCACGCTTTTATACGTTTCCCAAGAATCCTCATTTTGAAAATTCAAGGGAGAGCAACCTACAACAAGTCCATCATCTGCTAGAATTTTAAAAAATTTTTTGATATTATATTCTATGGAGCCACATCTATCCAAATAATTTACATTGACTATTAAATCAAAATTATTATCTACAAAATTGTATCGCTCAAAATTTTCGCACAAAAACTTAATATTCGGAAACGAAAAACTCGGTAATTTTAAGTCTTTAAAGCCCCTATTCGCTAAAGAAATCATTTTCCCTTTATAGCTTGATGAATTAATCTCCTTTGCAGTTTCAATCATTTTTTTTGATTCATCAAGAGCTATAATAAAACTTTTCTTATAAATCTTTGCCAAATCAAAAGTTGTCCTTCCAACACCACAGCCAACATCTAAAATCTTTTTTTTATTAGTTTTTTCTAAATTGCTTACAACTAATGATATTATAGTTCGATATAATCCTTCTGAATAGGCATAATTATTTAAATACCCATATGACCATAATGCCATATAAGCTTGAACAAAATCTTCATTCTCATATTTACTCAACTCCATCATTCATAACAGTATTTCACAGTTTGAAAATCTTTTCTAAAAGAAATAACTTCGTTCTTAACCTTCTCGATACTTTTCTTCCCATAATATACATCTGAGATAAATTGTGCTATCACAGGCATATCCACCTCTGTCATACCTATTCTAGTTATTTCAGGAGTACCTATCCGAAAACCCGAAGGATTTTTAAATCCTACATCACCTGGCAAGATGTTTCTGTTAAAAATTATATTTGCTTTCTCAAACCTCTTTTCTAATTCTTTTGTTTCATATTTAGACTTATTCTTCATCAACAACATATGTGTCTCTGTAAAATCTTTATCCTTAAACAAAATATTCATGTCTAGATTACTAAGCTCTCTTGCCAAGGCCTTTGAATTTAATACAACATTATGTATATAATTCTTCCCAAAAAGTTTCAATTCAAGTAAAGTTACTACAGCACTTACTGTTTCGTGTAAATGATGTCCAGATACTGTTGAAGGAAAAGTTGTCTTTTTTATAATTTCACCATATTTTCCATTAGCTACGATTATAGCGTGTTGGGGGCCTGGAATTGTCTTACATGTAGAAAAGGTCATTATATCTATACCATCTTTCATTGGGTTTTCATAATCTCCAGTAGCTATTAATCCTGCTACATGTGAAGCGTCAAAAATGGTTAAAATATCTAGTGATTTACATAACTTTACTATTTCTTTTATTTCTTGTCTAAACAATAAAACAGATCCCCCCATAATAACTAGTTTTGGTTTTTCTTGCATAATGACCTCTAAAGTGCGTGGTACATCAATAGTAAAACCATCATTACTGACAGGAATACCTAATACTTGTAGTTTAAACATATTTTTGGGTGTTCCTCCACTCATACTAATATGTCCTCCATTTTTAATTGAAAAAGACAACACTTTATCATTAGGATTAGTAAAGGCTGTATAAACAATCATATTAGCATGAGTCCCTGAAATAGGACGTAAGTCCACAAAATCACAACAAAACATCTGCTTGACTATATCTATTCCTATTTGTTCAATTTCATCATAATATTTAATTCCAGGAAAAATCCTTTCCCAAATCCATCCTTCTGCTACTCTATTACCTAAATCAGATATCAAACAATTTTTAGCCAATGGACTGAGCAAATTCTCGCTTGCTATAAGATTTATGGTTTGAGACATCCATTTTTCATGACGATCCAGTAGTTTTTTAGTTTTTTTAATCAAATAAATTTCTTTCATATAATTATTTTTAAATTTGGATAATATTCTTGTATTAATGATTAATTAAAGACAGTAGAATTTCATCATGTGAGATATTCTTTCTCAAACATAATTGAGGAAAAATAGAATTTGGCATTAGACCTGGTAGTAAGTTAATTTCAAGAACATAAATATTATGCTCTTTGTCGATAAGAAAGTCTGTGCGAGAAAAATTTTTACATTTAAATTCTTTATGCAATAAATATGCTATACGTTGCATTTCTTTATAAGTATCACACTCTATATCTATTATATATTCCTTTTCATTAAAACCATTTATTTTTGATTCATGAGAAAAAAGTCTGTAAATGTTCTAGTCTTACAGATTGGCAATCTTATACTATCATTACCGTATTCAAGAATCCCAGTTGTATACTCTGTTTTATCATTATCTATTAATTCTTCCAAAAGAAAATCACTTTGGTATTCTTCTTGAAGTATTTTAATCCATTCAAAATACTCATCTTCATTTCTAATGATATTTATTCCTACAGAATCACCAAGTTTATTAGGCTTAATAATAATATTAAATCCCAATTCTTCTTTTACTTTATCATAATCAGGAGGAGTTTGATTTTCGGAAACATAAATAAATCTAGGTGTTTTTATTCCAAGAGATTGAAAAATAATTTTCGACAAATATTTATTTGCCCCCAAGAAAGATGCAGTAGAACCAGAGCCAGAATATCTTATATTATGACATTCAAGGAATCCTTGAACAAAACCAAATTCACTATATACTTTTTGTTTAATAGAAAAATCAGAAGGTGTAAATAAAACGATCGATGGATTAAGTTCAATTAACTTTGAAAAAAACAAACTATGAACATCTAACTTCAGAATTTGAATCTCCCATCCAACTTTACTAAATGTTTCAACTATACTTTGATAAAACTCCTTATTTTCTTGATTTCCTAAAATCACAATTAAATCTTTATCCTGTACATTCATAAATAATACTTTT
This sequence comes from Myroides sp. C6-3, assembly GCF_050522425.1. Lineage (NCBI taxonomy): Bacteria > Pseudomonadati > Bacteroidota > Flavobacteriia > Flavobacteriales > Flavobacteriaceae > Myroides > Myroides sp. C6-3. The sequence continues at coordinate 156,458 of NZ_JBMVQP010000001.1, forward strand.
TTTGTCTTTTACTATTTCTTTTCAAAACATCTATATACCTTCAAAAGGCAATTTGAGTTTTTAATAGAAGTTATTTGTTTTTTAAAAACTGACATTCACCACTAAATTTTCTCCTATCGCCTCTGTATTTCTAAAGAGTTCACCATCTCTAAATACTTGAACAGTTATCTTAGAAAAACTACTTTCCCCTGAAACAGCATGACCCGTAACAGCTACTGTTATAGGTACATCTCCTGCAAAAGAACGGCTCCACCTTCTTCCATCATGATCCATAGTCTCTGTTTCTCTATTTCCTTATTTGATTTGAATACTCGTTATCAGAGCTTCTTCTGAGGTTGCTACCGTCACTTGATATCGAAGCGATTGCTCGACTTTCAACTCTAAATCTACCTCTTGTTTATGCCCCGTAAGCAACCATACCCATAGCGATAGCCAATACACTTAACGCTGTCATTTTCATTTTTTTCAACATAATTCACGGATTTTAAATTTATTTACAACTCTTGCAATACGCAAGATTTTTCCTTTAATCCCTATATCAAAAAAACCGCCATTCTCTCCTTTATATACTAAACTTATCAGCAATCGTATCCATATACTTGAATTGTGTATGTAATTTTCTGCTATTCCTTAAAAAGAGGATGCAAATCATCCCTTTTTTGCCTCAACTACAAACAAAAAAAGAGTCCAGCACAGCTGAACTCTTTTCTATCGTGTTTCGATCACACGTTACATTTTCAAAAATCAATTACATTGAAATAGAAGCTACTAAAATATTTCCGTTAGCTTTTGAAGTCTTTACAACTTTGCCATCTTTAACAACTTCTAACGTCAACACTCCAGTTTGATCTTCTGAATCTATTGTTCCTCCTGTTACAGAAATAGCAACAATTTTCTTTCCAGAAAAAGATTTAGACCATTCTTTTTTCCCTAAGTCAGCAATTGACTCTGTAGCGCCATCTTCCACCACTACGATATTGTTTATTACCGCATTATCAGATGTTTTAGCTACAACTTCATATGCTTCACTGCTTGATGAACTATCATCACTACTACATGAAAAAATCCCCATGGATACCATTGCACATACAAGTACAACTTTTGCTTTTCTTAACATACTTTGTGGTTTTTATTAATGTTTTCAGAAAGCAAATAAAATAACTCTACGGTAAGATTGCAAATTTTTTAATCAAATCAGAAAAAGTACATCATTTTGTGTATTTTTTCCCCAAACAATCCACACATAACGCTATTATTTCACAAATACACCACAAAAAGCAAAAAAACACAAATCTCTTATTTTCAACCCTTTACTTTCTTAATCAATCCCCTATTGTCTTAGAATCCCTCTTAAGAAGACTCTTACACAATCCTTTCTTTTACACTATGGATCAAACAAAAAGAAAAAACACAATTCTTGAACCTTCTTGTCTCCCCTGGTGTAAATGAAATAAACGGCACGACATCTACGCGTTAAAAAAAACAAAACCCAAAACAACATAAGCGACATAATGATATTTTTGCTATTTTTGCTCCTATTGAATAATTTACGGAAAATAAGAACTTATGAGAACGATTCAATTTAGAGAGGCCGTATGCGAAGCCATGAGCGAAGAAATGCGCCGCGATGAAACAATATATTTAATTGGAGAAGAGGTAGCTGAATATAATGGTGCTTATAAAGCTTCAAAAGGTATGTTGGACGAATTCGGTCCAAAACGCGTAATTGACGCTCCTATTGCAGAACTTGGTTTTGCAGGAATTGGTGTTGGTTCAGCGATGAATGGTAACCGCCCAATTGTTGAATTTATGACATTCAACTTCTCTTTAGTAGGAATCGACCAAATCATAAACAACGCAGCTAAAATGCGTCAAATGTCAGGTGGTCAATTCAACATTCCAATTGTATTTCGTGGACCAACAGCTTCTGCAGGACAATTAGGAGCAACACACTCACAAGCTTTTGAAAACTGGTATGCGAATGTACCAGGATTAAAAGTTGTCGTACCTTCTAATCCTTACGATGCAAAAGGGTTATTGAAATCAGCGATTCGCGATAATGATCCTGTAATTTTCATGGAATCTGAGCAAATGTATGGAGATAAAGGTGAGGTGCCTGAGGGAGAATACACAATTCCATTAGGTGTTGCTGATATTAAAAGAGAAGGAAAAGACGTTACAATTGTTTCTTTTGGTAAAATCATCAAAGAAGCGTATAAAGCAGCTGAAGAATTAGCACAAGAAGGTATCTCCTGTGAAATAATTGACTTGCGTACTGTACGTCCATTAGATCAAGAAGCAATTTTAACTTCAGTAAAGAAAACAAATCGTTTAGTTATTTTGGAAGAAGCTTGGCCTTTCGGAAGTATTTCATCAGAAATTACTTACTTAGTTCAAGAACAAGCATTTGACCACTTAGATGCTCCTATCCAAAGAATTACAACTGCTGATACACCTGCTCCTTATTCACCTGTTCTTTTAGAACAATGGTTACCTAATGCTAATGACGTAATCAAAGCAGTGAAGAAAGTACTATACAGATAAACTTTTTTAAGTAAAAAAATATTGTATATTTGAATTACTCCATCTTATCTTAGTAAGATGGAGTTTTTTATTTACTCCACTATTGACTATGAAGAAAAAGATATTATTTTACCTAACCTTTATCTTACTGTTTCATTTACAGGGATTTACACAAACAAAGGTAAGTGGTAAAATTAAAGACACGAGCAATGTAGAAGTATCGTATGCTAGCGTATATTTCAAAAATTCTACGCAAGGAGTAGTTGCCAATGAGCTTGGTAAGTTCTATTTGGAAACTGAAAATAACTATGACACTTTAGTTGTTTCTTTCGTCGGATATAAGACCGCTTATGTTCCGTTGAAAAGTCGCAACAACTTTGACTTAAGCATCACCTTAGAAGAAGATAATATGCTTGAGGAAGTTCGTATTTTCACTGGAAAAACATCGAAAAAGAACAACCCTGCCCTCGATATCTTACGCAAGATATGGGAACGCAAGAAAAAAAATGGACTATATATGTTTAGCCAATACGAGTTTGATAAATACGAGAAAATTGAATTTGACTTAAATTCAATCGACAGCGCCTACCGAAAGAAAAAGCTCTTCAAAGGCATGGAGTTTATCTTTGATCAAGTAGATACCAATCGCATTACAGGAAAAACATACCTCCCTATTTTTATTAATGAAAATATCGCACAAGTATATGGAGATAATGTCAATAATAGAAAAAGAGAAAAAACACTAGGTAACAAAAACTCGGGTTTTGATACAAACCAACATATTATTGAATTTGTAAAAGATTTATATGCCGAGTATAACATTTATAATAACTACATCAAAATCTTCGACAAAGATTTTGTCAGCCCTCTGTCTCGAACTGGAATTAATGTTTACAACTATGTATTAGCTGACAGTGCTTTTATTGATGACAAATGGTGTTATAATATCGTTTATTATCCAAGAAGAAAAGGAGAACTTACCTTTAAAGGGGATTTTTGGGTCAATGACTCTACATTCGCCATTAAGAAAATCAACATGGAAGCCAGTCGAGATGCAAATATCAACTGGATCAAAGACATTTATATCGAACAAGAGTTTGACGTTTTAAACGATTCTGTATTCTTGCTTACTAGGGATCATTTTATGTCTGACTTTGCCCTTTCTAAAAAGGATGAATCAAAAGGAATCTACGGTAAACGAACAACGGTATACCGCAATCACGAATTCAACATCAAACACCCAGACGAATTCTACAGAGAAGATGTAAACAAGTACGACGAATCGATCTACAGAAAATCGGATGAGTTTTGGCAATCCTACCGTTTCGAACCGCTGAGTAAGGATGAATTTGGAATTTACAAGATGCTAGACACCTTAAAAACAGTTCCTAAATTTAGGTTTTTATTTGACCTTACCTCTACTATTGCAAGTAATTACTACAATATACCGAAGTATAAATTCGACTATGGTCCTATTTTCTCCACCTTTGGTTACAATGATATTGAAGGACTACGTATGCGTGCAGGGGGAAGAACCTACTTCGGTGCTAATGACCGATGGAGATTAGAAGGTTATGGGGCCTATGGCTTTAAAGACAACAAATTCAAATACGGTATTAGCGGAAAAGTATTACTCCACAGCCCTTCTCGTTTTATTCTCTTTGGAGGAAATCGCCGAGATGTGGAACAAATTGGCGTTAGCTTAACGGAAACAAATGATGTACTTGGACGAAGTTTCGCTTCAAGTTCCCTATTCGCTAGTGGGGATAATTCTAAACTTACAGATATTAACCTATCGACCATCGGTTTAGAAATTGAACCCGTTAAAAACCTTCGTTTATTAACTACCTTTAGCTATCGCACGTTAAAACCAGCCTCTGATCGCTTTAACTTGGATTACTACATTGACAAAGAGCAAAACATCATTTCCAATGAAACGAAACAGTCAGAAGTTGAAATGGCGATTGATTATACACCAGGTAAAAGAACGATCGGCTATGGTGTAGACCGAAATGACATCGACAAAAAATACTTAAAGCTATACTTGCGCTATAGCCACGGATTTAAAGGTGCTTTTGACAGTAATTTCCAATATGACAAATTACAGCTCTATGCTAGAAAACCAATTTTATTAGGTGGATTTGGAACGTTCACAACTACATTCGAAGCGGGAAAAACATTCGGTGAAGTACCTCTAGGTCTACTGAGCGTGGTGCCGGGTAACCAATCGTGGTTCAACATCGAGAATACCTTTGCCAACCTCAATTACTACGAATTCGTTACCAATGAATATGCATCTATTCACTTGGAACACAATTTTGGAGGTCGCTTACTCTCTAGGATTCCATGGTTTAGGGATTTAAACCTAAGAGAAATTGTAGGAATTAGAGGGATTTACGGAAAAATCTCACAGGAGAATATCGACCTGAATGCCTCTCAACTCGTTTACAAAGCCCCAGAAGATTTTTATTACGAATACTATGTCGGTGTAGGAAATATCTTTAAAGTCTTTAGACTTGACTTAAGCTGGAGGGGGAATTACCTAGATATGCCAGACGCGAGAAAGTTTGCTATCAGAGGTTCTTTTGCAATTTATTTCTAATAATAAAGATAAAACTTGCTAAACAACACGAATTGAAGTATTTTTGCCCCCATTATTAAGTTATTTGATTATAAAATAAATGAATATGAGTACATTCGAAACTTTTGATGCCTTTGTTGAGATTCCAGCAGGTAGCAGAAATAAATATGAATACGATTTCGATTTAAAACGTTTGAGATTCGACCGTTTACTTTACTCAAACATGAGATATCCCGCAGACTACGGTTTTATTCCAGAAACGTTAGCTTTAGATGGAGATCCTCTTGATGTATTAGTAATGTTTACTGAACCATCTCTCCCAGGATTGGTTGTAGAAGTAAAACCTGTAGGTATTTTCTATATGGCTGATGATAAAGGACAAGATGAGAAAATTCTTTGTGTTCCAGTATCTGATCCATTGATGAACAAGTTAAACGATATCCATGACGTAAACGAGCACTTCAAACAAGAAGTAGAACATTTCTTTAAAGTATACAAAGACTTAGAGAACAAAAAAGTTACTACCAATGGTTTTGGAGATAAAGCTGCTGCAATCAAAATGATTCAAGAATGTACAGCTCGTTTCAACAACTTAGAAAACAAAGCAGAAGGTTTATTTAGCATCCGCTACTAATAAACACACACATCATACGCATAAAAGCCACCTCATTGTTAGGTGGCTTTTTTGGTTATCAGTTATCTCATTAGGTTTATAGTTATTTTGGTCTTTAAAGAACCTATGCTGCGATTTCCTCTACCTCCTCATCCATACATTAAAAAATCACACCAAAACCACAAATTCACTTCACTATATAAACAAAACAACGTTATTTTACACAATAAAAACAAATCAACAAGGTATTTGATAGAAAATTCACTATTTTCATTTTCAAATTAAGTCAAATGGAAGAAGCTATCAAATTCATCAACAGCATTATCTGGTCCACTACCTTTATCCTATTATGTCTAGGGGCTGGGTTATTTTTCACGATTAAAACGCGTTTTGTACAAGTCCGTTACATCAAGCAAATGGTAAAACTCTTATTTACAGAAGGTTCTTCGGAAAAGGGAGTAAGTCCATTTCAAGCCTTTAGTATTGCAATAGCAGGACGTGTGGGTGTAGGAAATATCGTTGGTGTAGCCACTGCAATTGCTTACGGAGGGCCTGGTGCTATCTTTTGGATGTGGATGATTGCTTTTTTAGGTAGTGCATCTGCCTTTGTTGAATCAACCTTAGCCCAAATCTACAAAGAAGAGAAAAACGGACATTACTGCGGAGGTCCTGCTTTTTATATTGAAAAAGGATTAAACAACAAAAAACTGGCGTTGCTTTTCGCTCTTGTAACCATTATTAGTTGCGTGTTATTTTTACCGAGTATTCAAGGAAACAGCATTTCAATTAGCATCAAAGACGCTTTTCACATTCCTCAATGGATCACAGGGTTAGCTACTTGTGTATTACTTAGTTTGACTGTATTTGGTGGGGCAAAAAAAATTGGGAGAATTGCACAAGTCGTTGTTCCTTTTATGGCCGTGATTTACATCATCATGGCTGTCATCATCATTGCTATTAACGCGAAAGAAATCCCCGCTATCTTTGCTTTAATCTTTCGTTCTGCCTTTAACTTAGAGGCAACCTTCAGTGGAATCTTTGGCGCTGCTATCGCGTGGGGAGTGAAACGCGGCATTTATTCCAATGAGGCTGGGCAAGGTACAGCGCCACATGCTGCTGCTGCATCGGAAACGTCTCACCCTGTAAAACAAGGACTCGTACAGGCTTTCTCTGTATATATTGACACTTTATTTGTCTGTACTGCTACGGCTTTAATGATTTTATTTACCCATCAATACAATGTTTTTGATGAAGCGGGTAACTACATTGTAAACAATATCCCAGGAGTAGAAGTAGGTTCTGCCTACACCGTAAAAGCCATTGCAGTACATTTTCCGCTAGTAGCGAGTCAATTTATCGCTATTGCCTTGACTTTTTTCGCTTTCACAACCATTATGTCTTATGTCTTTATAGCCGAATCTAATTTTAACTACCTGACAGATCAACCCCACAAAATACTGCGCTGGATCATGCGTTTCACCCTTTTAGGCACAGTTTTCTACGCCTCTATTAATGAATCTTCTCTTGCATGGGGCATTGGAGATATAGGTGTTGGCCTTATGGCATGGATCAATTTTATCGTCATTCTACTGCTACACAAACCTACAATTGTTGCTTTAAACGACTATATTACACAATACAAGCAAGGAATCAATCCAATCTTTGATCCTGAACGCTTAAAAATTAAAAATGCCAGTGCTATTTGGCAAAGATTCCTAAAAGAAAAACAAAGTTAGCTCAAGACAACAAACTCTTTTCTACCTTTGCTACAACTAAAAAATAAAAATCATGCATTACACTATTAGACCTGCACAAAGGGAAGATTTTGATGTTGTACCTGAATTAATGTTACAAGCGATGGAAGACATTGTATTTAGTTTCATTCAACAAGAGGATATTGAAGAAGCGATAAACTTTCTTACTACCCTATTCAAACAACCGGACAACTTATACAGCTATCAAAATACTTTCGTTGCAGTTGACGAAGAAGAAAATGTAGTTGGTTCTATTACAGGATATAACGGAGATGATTTTTACAAGCTCAGAGAGCCTGTATTGGAATTAATGAAGAATAAATACAACAATGACATGATTCCTGAACCAGAAACCGAAGGCGGCGAATACTACTTAGATACCGTTGCAGTTTCTCCTCTTGTTCAAGGAAAAGGCGTTGGTAGTCATTTACTTCAAGCCGCTACGGACTTTGCAAAGAGTCAACAATACAAACAGATTGGTCTCATTGTTGACTTAGAGAATCCAAACGCAATGAAATTGTACTCGCGCTTGGGATTTGTACAAGGCAAACAAATTGATTTTGTTGGTGGAGCATACTATCACATGTACATTCAGTTTTAATTCATACAAGGGAATACCGAAGTGGTATTCCCTTTTTTTATCCCCTAGCTTTATTCCACTTGAGAACTCTGCTTTTTAATAGAGATTATTTATATTTGCCTAAAAATAATGACAATGAGTAAAAATATCACGCCCTATAAAGATTCTCAACTTGGCAAAAAACAACAAGTAGAGCAAATGTTCGATACGATTTCTGGAAATTATGACAATTTGAATCGTATGATCTCATTAGGGACGGATCAAGGTTGGAGAAGAAAAGTCTTACAACTAGTTTCCGAAACGAATCCGGATACTATTTTGGATATCGCAACAGGAACTGGCGATATGGCGATTCTTTTATCCAAAACAAACGCTCAAAAAATCACAGGTTTAGATCTATCAGCAGGAATGTTAGAGGTTGGTAGAAAAAAAATAAAGGCACTAAATCTAGATAATCGCATTGAGATGATCCAAGGAGATTCTGAGAATTTACCTTTCGAAGACAACTCATTTGACGCCATAACAGTAGGCTTTGGAATACGAAATTTTGAAAATTTAGAAAAAGGTTTAACAGAAATTTTAAGAGTATTAAAACCTAATGGAATTTTTATTATCTTAGAAACCTCAGTTCCGACTAAATTTCCATTTAAGCAAGGCTACTTCTTTTACACGAAAAACATCATGCCATTCATGGGTAAACTGTTTTCAAAAGATCAAGATGCTTATAAATATTTATCTGATTCGGCTAAAAATTTCCCTTTTGGTCAAGAATTGAACAATATTTTAGTGAAAGTTGGGTTTAAGACTGTAAAACACCGTCCACAAACGATGGGTATAGCAACCATATATTCTGCTTCAAAGTAGTTATGAGAAAACTGTTTATTTTACTTGTTATTCTATTCACCTCTGCAAATGTATCTGCACAGTGGATTTTTGGAAAAAATCCTATCCGAAATAAACCGGATTGGGATAAACAACGCGTTCACTACGGATACTACCTAGGATCTAACTTTTTGAATTTCAGCTATTCATATGATAAACAGTACCATGACAAGGTCAAAAGCTTAGCTAATGAATATGGAACTGACCACTCAGAAATCCAAGTAACTGGAAATATGGGGTTTAATGTGGGACTCGTAGGAAATCTTCGCATAACCGAATACATCGATTTGCGTTTTGAACCAGGATTAGTCTACTCCAAAAGAGACTTGAAATTTCCGAGTGCATTGATTATGGATTACTATGCCAAGAATGTTCCGTTAGAATCGCTCCCTTCGATTCAAGAACTACTTAATTCAGGAAATAAATCCATTAGCACTACCTTAATTCACCTGCCTTTATTAGTCAAGTTTTCTGCTTTGAGAACCGGTAATATTCGCCCTTATGTCTTGGGAGGATTTTCTGCTGACTTAAATTTAAGTAGCAACCACAAATCAGATGATGACAACTACGAAGGGGTTTGGAGAATGAAGCAATGGACGACCAACTATGAATTGGGGGTAGGAATTGACATCTACTTTGAATACTTCAAATTTAGCCCATCTATCCGCGGTGTGTTTGGATTAAATGATGAATTAATTCGCGACAGAAACCCAGATAGTCCATGGACAGGTCACATCACGTCAATGAAAACAAAAGGGATTTTCCTAAACTTTACTGTTCACTAAAAACGGTTCTCCTAAACTCGCTTAAAACAATGGATGCAGCCATCGCTACGTTCAAACTTTCGGTTTGTTGTAAATCACCAAAACGCGGTATTGTTATTTTTCGAGAAACAAGTTGTGCTATAGCGGAAGAAATACCGTTCGCTTCATTTCCCATTACAATCACACCAGGTTGCACCTTTCGCATTTCATAGATATTTTCTCCCCCTAAAAAAGTACCATAAACCGGAACATCTAGGGTCTGCATTAAAGCAGTTAAATCGGTATACTGAATATTTACGCGAGAAACAGATCCCATTGTAGCTTGAATAACCTTGGGATTGTAGACATCAACGGTTTCCAGTGAACACACCAAGTGACGAATACCGAACCAATCGCATAAACGAATAATTGTACCCAAATTACCAGGATCTCGAATATCATCTAATGCAACTACCCAATCTGAAAAATCAATTGTTTTACTCGTTAAACAATGAAAGACTGCCAAACAATTAGGCGTTGTCGTTAACGCACTCATTTTCTGTAGTTCTTCTTGTGAGACAACCGTAATTTGATTCTTAGGTACATTAAATTGCACTTGATCCGTCACGTACAAATGCTCAAGCACAAAAGAAGATCGCAAAAGTTCTTCTATAACTTTAACTCCTTCTGCTATAAACATTTGATGCTCTTTTCTGTATTTTTTTTGATGTAGGCTCTTTATTAGCTTAATTTGGTTTTTGGTAACCATAAAAAAATGTATTTTTGATCTATATATATCGATGTAATCAAGTTGGGCAAATATTTATCAAAAATAGCACTTATTATCATAACCACTGCATGTTTTTTTTCGTGTTCTCTAACGAAGAATGTGCCAGAGGATTATGATTTATTGATGGAGAACACCATTGTCATTAACGACAAAAAAACTTCCAAAGAGGAAATTCACAACCAGCTCTATCAACAACCCAATAGTAAGTTTCCAGTTATTGGCACACGTCTGCGACTTAATCTATATAATCTAGCCAAGCAAGATGCGGATTCCAACTACCATGCGTGGCTAAATAAGCATCCAAAAACAAATAGCGCTTTAGAAGGATTGCTTTCTAAAAAACAGGTCAATCGCCTTGGTCAATCTTTCGCCATTTCAGGTTTCAACAACTTCCTGATGAAAACAGGAGAACCCCCCGTGTTATACGATAGTCTTAAAACAGAAAAATCGGTAAGTCGCTTAAAAAACTACTACTTCAACAAAGGTTTTTTCGACACAAAAGTGGCCAATGAAAAAAAACGCATTGGAGATCAAAAAGTAGCTAATTCTTACTATGTAACAACAGGGAACCCTTATTTTATAGACAGTATTTCCTATTTAATCTCTACACCTGCTTTAAACAAGCTTTACGAAAAAAACAAAACTAAAAGTACTTTAAAAGAAAATACTGTTTTTGACGTAAACAACTTTGAAGAAGAACGCAAACGATTAACTAGTATCTTCAGAAATAATGGTGCCTATCACTTTCAAGAGATTAATATTCGCTATGAAGTAGACACAATTTTAGAGCATAAAAACAAAGCAAACGTTCTATTAATCGTCGATGAACAAACGGTTAAATCAGGAGATACACTGGCGCAAGCTCCATTTAAGATCTACCAAATAAGCAAGGTTAACATTTTCACAGACAATGTTTCCAAAAACAAGGCCTATGTTTTAGATAGCCTGCAGTATAATGGTTTTTCTATTTACAGCTCTACAAAATTGCAATACAAGCCCAAAGCCTTGACAGATGCGATCTTTATTACACCTCAAAGTACTTTTAGTGATTCGAGACGTATTTTAACCTCGCGTTCCATCAGTAACTTGCGCATTTTCAATTATCCGGTGATTGAGTATCTGGAAGATCCCAGTGATCCTGAAGGAAAAACCTTAATTAGCAATATCTACCTAACCTCGAGAAAAAAGATGACCTTTAACCCTTCGTTGGATGTCACCCACTCCAATATACAAGATTTTGGTATTGGTGGTAGCATGGGATTATTGTTTCGAAATGTTTTTAGAGGAGCTGAAATCTTAGAATTTGGCTTAAGAGGAACCATCGGTTCTTCTAGACAAATGAGCAACCCCAATGATGTATTTTTCAACGTCACGGAATATGGAGCAGATATCAAGTTAACCTTTCCCCGCTTTTTGTTTCCTTTCGCCTCCAACAAAATCATTCCTAAAACCATGTTACCAACCACAGCAATGAGTTTTGGATTCGCCAGACAACGAAATATTGGACTAGATAAAGACAACTTTACAGGTATTATTAATTACAGCTGGTATCCATCGCGTAAAAATTCATTTAGCGTCGATGTTGCCAATATTCAATATGTAAGAAACACCAATCCGAACAACTACTTTAGTGTGTATAAATCTTCTTACAACACCCTAAATCGAATTTCAAAAGAATATGAAATACCAACGGATTACGTCGATGAAAACGGAAATTTAACGATCCAAGGAGAGGGAGCTAATCGATTCATATCAGATGCATTAGCAACGAACAATCCTATGGGTATTTCTCCAGAAGATTACAGCGAAATAAGAAGTATTCAAGAGCGAAAAGTTCGCCTTTCTGAAAATAACCTAATCTTAGCCTCTAACATTTCATTTAATTCCTCTACGAGAACAGGAATTAATGACAATAGTTTTTATACGGTACGTGCCAAAGTAGAAGCAGCAGGCGGTTTGTTAGACTTAATCATGAATAAAGTAAGTGATAAAGAAGGGCATACAGGAAAGAGAACGCTATTTGACGTTGAATATTCTCAGTATATTAAAACAGAATTAGACTATGTGAAGTATTGGGATTTAGGGCGTCAACAAGTAGTTGCTATTCGTTTATTTGGTGGTTTAGCTGTGCCTTATGGCAATGCCAACTCCATTCCCTTCTCTCGAAGTTATTTTTCAGGAGGTTCGAATGACAACCGCGGGTGGCAATCGTATCGTTTAGGTCCTGGTAAAAGTGGAGGAATCAACGATTTTAATGAAGCCAACATGAAACTTTTCTTTAGTACAGAATACCGTTTCAATATAACAGGTAAGTGGAATGGTGCTTTCTTTGTGGATGCAGGTAACATTTGGAATGTTTTCGACAACATTGAGGATAAGAACTACACCTTCAATGGAATAAGTTCTTTAAAGGATTTAGCAGTGAGTTCAGGTTTTGGAATTCGCTACGACTTTAGTTTCTTTGTATTCCGATTAGATATGGGGTTCAAAACGTATGATCCTTCTGTTTACTCTAAACGCAAATGGTTTGGAGAATTTAGCTTCAAGGAGTCTGTCTTGAATGTTGGTATTAATTATCCATTCTAATCAAATAATAATTAGTATTTTTGTCCAATAAATTAAACACACGACTATGGCACACAATATTAAACCTGGAGTAGCATTTGGAGATCAAGTGCAAGAAATATTCAACTATGCAAAAGAGAAAGGTTTTGCTTTACCAGCTGTTAACGTGACTAGTTCTAGTACTATTAACGGTGTATTGGAAACAGCAGCAAAACTAAATGCGCCTGTTATTATTCAGTTTTCGAATGGCGGTGCTTCTTTTATAGCTGGAAAAGGTTTATCAAACGAAAATCAAAAATCTGCTATTGCAGGAGCTATCGCAGGAGCAAAACACGTACACGCTTTAGCTGAAGCTTATGGTGTGCCTGTTATTTTACATACAGATCACTGTGCAAAAAAGCTATTACCTTGGATTGATGGTTTACTAGAGGCTAGTGAAGAACATATGACTAAGTATGGCAAACCTCTATTTAGTTCACATATGATCGATTTATCTGAAGAACCAATCGAAGAAAATATTGAAATTTCCAAAAAGTACCTTGAAAGAATGGACAAGATGGGTATGACTTTAGAAATTGAATTGGGAATTACAGGAGGAGAAGAAGACGGAGTAGATAACTCTGGAGTAGATTCTTCTAAACTATATACACAACCAGACGAAGTAGCTTACGCTTATGAAGAATTAAGCAAAGTAAGTTCACGCTTTACCATTGCAGCTGCTTTCGGAAACGTACATGGAGTTTACAAACCAGGAAACGTAAAACTTACCCCTATAATCTTGAAAAACTCTCAAGATTATGTAGCGAAAAAATTCAACCTAGGACACAATCCTGTTGATTTTGTATTTCATGGTGGTTCTGGTTCATCATTAGAAGAAATTAGAGAAGCTATTTCTTATGGCGTGATCAAAATGAATATCGATACAGATATGCAATTTGCTTATACTGAAGGAATTAGAGACTACATGACTTCCAAAATCGAATATTTAAAAACACAAATAGGCAACCCTGAAGGAGCGGATGTACCAAACAAAAAGTACTACGATCCACGTGCATGGGTAAGACAAGGAGAAATCACTTTCAATACTCGTTTAGAAGAGGCATTCAAAGACTTAAACAATGTGAATACGTTGTAATTTCTTGCGTAAACCTATTAACATAGTATAAACAAAACAGACATTTATGGCTTGGTTTAAAAGAAAAGAAAAAGGAATTCAAACACCAACTGAGGACAAAAAAGATATACCAAAAGGTTTATGGTACAAATCACCAACAGGTAAAATTATTGACTCTGAAGAATTAGAAAAAAATCTTTGGGTAAGTCCAGAAGATGGTTACCACGTTCGAATTGGCAGTAAAGAATATTTTGAAATTCTTTTTGATAATGGCGATTACAAAGAAATAGCAAAAAGCTTATCTTCAAAAGATATGTTGAAATTTGAGGATACAAAAAAATATGTAGACCGCATAAAAGAAGCTACTTCAAAAACACAGCTTAACGATGCTGTGCGTGTAGCTGTTGGAAATTCAAAAGGAGAAAAATTAGTTGTTGCTGCAATGGACTTTGCTTTCATTGGTGGATCTATGGGATCCGTAGTGGGTGAAAAAATTGCGAGAGGTATTGACTACGCTTTAAAACACAAAATTCCTTTTCTAATGATTTCTAAATCAGGAGGAGCTCGTATGATGGAAGCTGGATTTTCACTGATGCAAATGGCAAAAACGTCTGCTAAGTTAACGCAACTAAGCGACGCGAAAATCCCTTACATTTCACTATGTACAGATCCAACTACAGGAGGAATTTCAGCCTCTTTCGCTATGTTAGGTGATATCAACATCGCTGAACCAGGAGCATTAATCGGCTTCGCTGGACCGCGTATTGTAAAAGATACAACAGGTAAAGATTTGCCAGAAGGATTCCAAACGTCTGAATTCTTGTTAGAACATGGATTCCTAGACTTTATTACTCACCGTAAAGAGTTGAAGAAAAATGTAAATCTATACTTAGATTTGATTTTAAATCGTCCTATTAGATAATAAAAAAGTCTTCCTTTCGGAAGACTTTTTTATTATCTATCTGTGATCCGTAAACCGTTAACCAAACCCTACATTCCAGATCGAATAGCTTCTACTGGGTCTAATTTTGCGGCGGAACGTGCGGGGAGATAGCCTGAAATCAAACCAATGATAATCGACAGCCCCAGTCCTAAAACAACATTGTAAAAGCTCAATACGAATTGAAAATCTACCAATACACTTACTCCTTCTGCAATTAACCATACGAAGAGTATTCCAACTAATCCTCCGATAAGGGCTAGTATAATCGATTCAAATAAAAACTGTAACAAAATAATACGGCGTTTTGCTCCTATTGCTTTTTGTATACCAATTAAGTGAGTGCGCTCTTTTACTGATACAAACATTATATTAGCGATTCCAAATCCCCCGACCAGCAAGGAAAACATACTGATAATCCAACCAACCAAATTCATTTGACTGATGATATTGTCAAGAAACTCCATCATTCCTCCGAATACGTTGACAAAGAAATTAGTATCCTCTCCTACTTTTAATCCTCTAAAAGCGCGTAATTTTGACGTGATATCATCCTCAAAAAGTTTGATATCCGTTTGGTTATTGGGTTTCAAAATAATCACGGGAGTGTATGCTTTGATATTATCACCAAACATCTGTCGGAATAAATTTACAGGGATATAAGCCGTTTCATCATGCCCTCCTCCAATGGAGATTGCTCCTTGTTTATCCAAAACGCCAATAACAACAAATCGCCTTCCATATAATCGCACATTTTTACCAAGAGGATCTTGACTGGGAAAAAGCGTATTGGCAATTTCATTTCCAATTACGATTACAGCACTTCCGTTTACCGCCTCCGCTTCGTTAAAAAATCGTCCACGCTCTATTTTTACGTTATCTAAGTACTGCATATCCGAACTAGAGGGACGAACAATAACATCATTAGCATAATAGCGATCCGCCTTCATATTTTCATTGCGCACAAAAAAATTAAAAGACGCATACTCGACCTCTTTCAAATTTCGCTTTAAATAATCGTATTCTTCATAGGTAACATTGGGAAATTGATCAATCTTCCAACGGGGAATTTCAGACGGGCCAAAGGAATGATTGAACACGTAAATCATATTTCGATCAAAACCACTAAGCTCAGACTTTAGCATGCGATCCATTGAATCTACTGCAGCTAAAACAGCAATGATTGAAAAAATACCAACGGTTACCCCTAATAAAGAGAGTAAAGTCCTTAGTTTATTCGTTCTCAATGCATTAACAGCAAATTGAAAGCTACTGAGTAAAAGTCTAAAATATAGTATCATAGCAACAAGTTCGACAACAACCTTATTAGTAGAAGAAGAAGATAAAAGTTACAACTCTCTTCCTTTTTCTTCTAAAAAAACAAGACAATTTACGTTTCTTAAAATTAAAATAAAAACTTCTCTATTAACTTTATAAATACCTAGACATTAGTTATTTTTGCCGTTTAATTAATAACACGCAATGAACACAACTAAAAAGATTCAATCGGCATTAATTTCTGTTTTTAGCAAAGACGGATTAGAACCTATTGTAAGAGAATTACACAAAAACGAGGTAACGATCTACTCAACAGGGGGTACAGAAACTTTCATTAAAGATTTGGGTATACCTGTAGTACCTGTAGAAGACATTACTTCTTATCCTTCCATACTAGGGGGTAGAGTAAAAACCTTACATCCAAAAATTTTTGGTGGAATCTTAAATAGACAAAATCACGAAGGAGATGTTCAACAAATGAAAGAATTTGATATTCCTCAAATTGATTTAGTTATTGTTGATTTATATCCTTTCGAAAAAACAGTTGCATCAGGTGCTAATGAAGCAGATATCATTGAAAAAATTGATATTGGAGGAATTTCATTAATCCGTGCTGCAGCGAAAAACTTTCAAGATACAATTATTGTACCTTCCGTAAACGAGTATGAATTATTCTTGCAAATGATTGTTGAAAACGAAGGTTCAACAACATTAGCACAGCGACGTTTATTAGCGACAAAGGCATTTCACGTTTCTTCACACTATGATGGAGCTATTTTCAATTACTTCAACGAAGCAGAGGACACCTTAAAAATCAGTCATTCAGAAGGTATTGAGTTGCGTTATGGAGAGAACCCACATCAAAAAGGTCATTTCTTTGGTAATTTCGATCAGTTATTCGAAAAACTAAATGGAAAAGAGCTATCATACAACAACCTTTTGGATGTTGATGCAGCTGTAAACTTAATGAATGAGTTTAAGGGAGAGCAGCCTACATTTGCGATCTTAAAACACAACAATGCTTGTGGAGTTGCACAAAGAAGTACAATGAAAGAAGCCTATGTAGATGCCTTAGCTGGAGATCCTACTTCTGCTTTTGGAGGTGTTTTAATTGCAAATGGTACAATTGATACAGCAACAGCAACAGAAATCAACCAATTATTCTGTGAGGTTGTTATCGCGCCAGCTTATGAAGCAGGAGCTATTGAAATTTTAAAAGAAAAGAAAAACAGAATTATCCTAATCTTAAACGAGATTGATTTACCAACGAAACACGTACGTACTTGTTTAAATGGTATCTTAGTACAAGATAAAGATAACGTGACAGACAATAAAGACCACTTAACAACAGTTACTAAAGTAGCCCCTACAGCGAAAGAAGTAGACGATTTATTATTTGCTTCTAAAATTTGTAAACACACAAAGTCAAATACGATTGTTTTAGTGAAAGACGGACAACTATGTGCATCTGGAACAGGACAAACCTCGAGAGTAGATGCTTTACGCCAAGCGATTGAAAAAGCTAATTCATTTGAATTCAGCCTAAAAGGAGCTGTTATGGCGAGTGATGCATTTTTCCCTTTCCCTGATTGTGTAGAGATTGCAGATAAAGCGGGAATTACAGCTGTAATTCAACCAGGAGGTTCAATTAAGGATGAGTTAAGCATCACTTATTGCGATGAAAATAAAATCGCAATGGTTTTCACTGGAATTCGTCATTTTAAACATTAATTTACTAATTTTGTAAAACAACAAAAATATTAACTCTAAAAGCCTTTTATATTTATGGGATTTTTTGATTTCATGACGGAAGATATCGCAATCGACTTAGGAACTGCGAACACCCTAATCATTCACGATGGGAAAGTTGTCGTTGACAATCCATCAATCGTTGCTAGAGATAGGACAACGGGAAAAATCATAGCCGTTGGAAAAGAAGCGAGTTTGATGCAAGGGAAAACTCATGGTAACATCAAAACAATACGCCCTTTAAAAGACGGAGTTATTGCTGACTTTGACGCATCAGAAAAAATGATAAGCCTCTTTATCAAGAGCATTCCTGCACTAAGAAAGAAAATGTTTACCCCTGCTCTACGCATGGTTGTATGTATTCCATCTGGTATTACAGAAGTGGAAATGCGTGCAGTAAAAGAATCTTGTGAGCGTGTAAATGGTAAAGAGGTTTATTTAATACACGAACCGATGTCTGCAGCCATTGGTATTGGTGTAGATATCATGCAACCGAAAGGAAACATGATTGTAGATATCGGAGGTGGAACAACAGAAATTGCTGTTATTGCGCTTGGAGGTATTGTTTGTGATAAGTCAGTAAAAATTGCAGGTGATGTATTCACGAATGACATCATTTACTATATGCGTACACAACACAACTTATTTGTTGGAGAGAGTACAGCAGAAAAGATCAAAATTCAAACAGGAGCTGCTACAGAAGACTTAGAAACAGCTCCAGAAGATATGCTCGTTCAAGGACGTGACTTGTTAACTGGAAAACCAAAACAAGTAACTGTTTCTTACCGAGAAATAGCAAAAGCGTTAGACAAATCAATACAGCGTATAGAAGATGCGGTAATGGAAACGCTATCTCAAACACCACCTGAGTTAGCAGCCGACATTTACAATACAGGAATCTACCTCGCAGGTGGAGGATCTATGTTGAGAGGTTTAGACAAGAGAATCTCTCAAAAAACAGATTTACCTGTTTATATTGCAGAAGATCCATTACGTGCTGTTGTGCGCGGAACAGGTCTTGCCATCAAAAATATTGACAAATACAAAAGTGTATTGATCAAATAAACTAACCTATGCAGCAAATAATCAATTTCTTTATAAAAAACAGTACTAAGTTACTGTTTTTGCTGCTTTTAGTTATATCATTTGCCTTAGTACTTCGAACTCATACCTTTCACAAAAGTTCATTTATTAGCTCGGCCAATGGTGTGACGGGTTACGTCTATGAAAATGTAAATAGTTTGAAGGAATACATGCGTCTTAAAACAGAAAATGACGCCTTGGTTCTAGAAAATGCCCTACTAAAAAAACAAGCCTTTAATAGTTCTATTGCGGTGGATTCTGCAGCGGCCGAATTACCTCTTCTTCCTGGCCAAGAAGAAGTTTACAATGTTATCGTTGCCAAAGTAATTAAAAACGAATTCAACACGAAAGAAAACTATTTAACCATAAAAGGAGGACAACGGGAAGGTGTTACAAAAGATTTAGGAGTAATCAATAGCAACGGAATTGTCGGTATTATCCAAAAGTCATCCAAAAAATATTCAACCGTCCAAAGTATCTTAAACGCTAAATCTAAAATCAATGCCAAGATTAAAGGCTCCAATCACTTTGGAACTTTACAATGGGATGGAAAAAGCACTGGATACGTTCAGCTAAACGACATCCCTCGTCTAGCAGAACTCTTTCAAGGAGATACCATTGTTACTGGAGGTATTTCAGATATCTTTCCCGAGAATATTCCCATTGGAACCATCGAAAAAGCATATACCACAGAAAGCTCTAATTACTTTACGATTGAAGTCAAACTTTTTAATGACATGACAAACTTAGGGTATGTTTATGTGATTAAAAATAATGATCTTGATGAAATTAACGAACTAGAAGAAGCCACTCGAAATGAATAGTGCTATTTCAAATATAACTCGCTTTGTTTTCTTATTAATCGCACAAGTATTAATATTTAACAACCTGGATTTATTGTCTTTTATAAATCCATTTCCTTATATTTTATTTATCATCCTCTATCCAACGGATGGCAATAAAGCGCTGTTCTATATTTCCAGTTTTTTATTAGGGCTAACCATAGACATGTTTGAGAACTCTGGTGGGGTACACGCCGCGGCTTCTTTAATACTAGCCTTTAGTAGACCACTCGTTCTTAAATTCTCCTTTGGTATTAGTTACCAATACCACAACCTTAATGTATTGAGAAAGGTAACCAAGGATCTGTTTTCTTCCATGGAGGTATTTGGTTACTTAATTTTTACCGTAGTTATTCACCACGTTGTTCTGTTTGCATTAGAATTCCTTCGCTTTAATTTTATTTGGGAAATTTTATTGCGTACTTTATTAACGACAATAGCTACTTTACTCAGTTGCATTTTAATTATTTACTTGATTAAACCGTCCAAAAGATGAGAAAGTTATTACTTCCTATTATCGTAGTTGCAGTAACTATAACCATTCTTATTCGACTTTTTTACCTACAAGTCGTAGACGACACCTATATCAAAAAATCAGAAAACAACGCGCTCAAAATTGTTTATGAATACCCCGAAAGAGGCTACATATTCGATAGAAACAAGAAATTATTAGTTGCCAATCAACCTTCATACGACATCATGGTAATTCCTAGAGAGGTGAAGGATATCGATACCTTAGCCTTGTGTAAATTACTCGATGTATCGCTGGAAGAGTTTAGAACGAAACTTCAAAAGGCAACGGTTTACAGTCCGCGTTTACCCTCTGTATTTTTAGCTCAACTGAGCAAATCAGAATACGCTGCTTTTCAAGAAAAGATTCGTCATTTCAACGGTTTTTACGTACAAAAACGTTCGCTAAGAGATTACCAAGTACATTCTGGAGCGAATATTTTTGGTTACATCCGTCAAGTAAACGAAGACAATATCAAGAACAATCCCTACTATCGTTCTGGAGACTTAATCGGTATTCAAGGGGTTGAACAACAATATGAAGAAATTTTAAGAGGTACTAAGGGCGTTAAATACATCCAGCGCGATCGTTTTAACCGCGAAATAGGTTCTTTTAAAGATGGGATTTACGACACTATTTCCATTAAAGGAAGTGACATTACCCTAACCATTGACAATGAGCTACAAGCCTACGGAGAGCTTCTAATGAAGAACAAACGCGGAGGAATTGTAGCGATTGAGCCTAAAACGGGAGAAATCTTAGCCCTAATTAACGCTCCTTCCTATGATCCGAGTTTATTAGTTGGACGAGAACGTTCAAAAAACTACACGAAACTATACAACGATTCCCTTGCGAAACCACTATACAATCGCGTATTATCTGGAGAGTATTCGCCTGGTTCGCCCTTTAAAATCCTAACAGGACTAATCGGCCTACAAGAGGGAGTAATTACAGAGCATTCTGCTTTTAGTTGTAACAGAGGCTTTTACTATGGCCGAGGAGCATGGATGGGATGTCACGATTCAGGAACATGGAGTTTACGCCATGCAATTGCCTTGTCGTGCAATACATACTTTGCTCAAACCTATAAAAAGATCATTGAAAAATACAAAACTCCTTCAGAAGGTATTGATCGCTGGAGTAAGCATTTAGAGAGTTTTGGTTTGGGGCAGTTCTTAGGTTATGATTTACCCGAAGGACGAAAAGGGCACATTCCCAATTCGGCTTACTACGATCGTTGGTATCCAAACAAAGGTTGGAAAAGCACAACGACCATTTCCAACTCTATTGGTCAAGGTGAGGTGATTATGACTCCTATGCAATTAGCGAATATGGCGGCAGCTGTAGCAAACAAAGGTTACTACTACACCCCTCATATCATTAAAAATATTGAAGATCACAATATAGACAAAAAGTTCGTAACCAAACAGGTTACTACAATTGATCCGAAACACTTTGATCCCATTATCCAAGGGATGAATCAAGTTTTCCATATTGGTACAGGTCGAAGTGTGGCCGTTCCTCAACTCGAAATGGCAGGAAAAACAGGAACAGTAGAAAACTTTACTCGTATTAATGGCAAGCGTTATCAATTGGCAGATCACTCCGTTTTCGTCGCTTTTGCCCCAGTTGATGATCCCAAAATCGTCATAGCAGTTTTTATTGAAAATGGAGTTTGGGGAGCACGATGGGCCGCACCTATCACGAGTTTAATGCTTCAAAAATATCTCCTTCCGGAGATTGTTCGTACAGATTTAGAAAAGCGAATGTTAGAAGGAAGTCTCGAAAGCGAATACAACAAAGTTTTACAATTATATAATTTAGCCGATAAGCCGAAAAAACAATGAGAAGCGGAAGCGTACAGAAGCACATAGACTGGATAACGATTTTGTTATACCTTTTACTTGTTGTTGCGGGATGGGTCAATATTTACTCTACCTCTCTCCCTAATGAAGACGCAAGTATATTTGATTTTAGTCAAATATATGGTAGACAACTCGTGTTTATCTTGACGTGTATTCCGCTTATTATTCTCATTCTAGCCTTAGACACCAAGTTTTACGAAAAATACGCCCTCATTTTTTACATCTTGGGAATTCTATCCATACTAGGTTTATTTCTCTTTGGTAAATCCGTCAAAGGACAGACCAACTGGTATCAAATCGGAGGATTGGGAATACAACCTTCAGAGTTCGTCAAAACAACAACAGCACTACTGCTAGCAAAATATTTCTCTGACAATCAAGGGACCTTAAAAACTTTAAAAGAACAAGCCACGGTCTTTATTATCATTGGAATACCAACCTTACTTATCTTAAAACACGATACAGGAAGTGCCATGTTATTTGCCTCTTTACTTTTTGTGTTATTCCGCGAGGGATTACCTTCTTGGTATTTATGGACGGGTTTTATCACTATTCTCTTATTTATCGGTTCTTTAGTAGTAAAGCCATCTCTAATCATAACAACCATTGCAGTATTAACACTCTTACACTACTACTTTAACAAAAACATCAATAGAAACCCCTTTATTTATCTTATTTTAGCCACCGTAATGTGCGGCTTTGTTTTATCCGTTGATTATGTTTACGACAACGTTCTTGAACCTCATCAAAAGGATAGAATAAACGTTTTACTCGGTGAAAATGTAGACCTTCAAGCTGAAGGATATAACCTCAATCAATCGAAAATCGCGATTGGTTCGGGAGGTTGGTATGGAACTGGATTCTTACAAGGAACGCAAACCAAGGGTGGATTCGTTCCTGAACAACATACCGATTATATCTTTACAACAGTTGGAGAAGAATGGGGATTCGTAGGATCTAGTACAATCATCGTTTTATTCCTTTGCCTATTTTTCCGCTTGATTTACCTCGCAGAAAAACAAAAAAAGAGATTTAACAGGGTGTACGGTTATTGTGTGGTGAGTTTTCTATTCATTCACTTCGCGTTCAACATCAGTATGCTTGTGGGACTATTCCCTACTATTGGTGTGCCTCTTCCGTTTTTCTCTTATGGAGGTTCGAGTTTAATTGCCTTTACATTACTACTATTCATCTTTCTAAAATTAGATGCCAATAGAATCAATGAATGGTAAACTTTAGAACAACAATAAAAACAAAAATAGAGAAGAAGAAATGAAAAAAACAGTTTTAATCGCAGGTTTATTCCTACTTAGTTCGGCTGCTATCCAAGCACAAGAGGTACAAAAAGAAGAATCTACTGCTATACTTCCAGAAGTAGCAGTTGCAGAAGTGGTAGAAAGCGTTGTCTCAGAAGTTCCAATGATGACTGCTGAGGAGCTAAAGGCCTTCAACCAGCAACAAAAACAAATTGAACGCGAGAGAAAAGCGGAGCTAAAAAAGCAAAAAGAAATCGCTAAGAGCCAAAAGAAGATGCAAAAGCTAACGGACAAACTAAACAAAACAAAAGCGAAATACAACAAGGAAAATGACGCGTTTAACCGTGATATGGCCTTGGGTAAAATTGCCCCTGTTCAAGAGCTAAAAATCAAAACTAAATTGCATAAGTTTCAAACAGAAATTGCCAATTTAGAGTTCGAATTTAAAGCCGAAGAATACAAATACGAAAATCTTACAAAATAAGAAAAAAGCGAAACTTAAGTTTCGCTTTTTTTATTAACTAGTAAAGGTTCAACGCTTTATAAAACTAAAAAACCGATAACAAAAGCTATCGGTTTCTTCTTGTGTGGTGCCTCCAGGAATCGAACCAGGGACACAAGGATTTTCAGTCCTTTGCTCTACCAACTGAGCTAAGGCACCAGTTGCTTGTTTTAGTTTAAAATTTGTGGTGCCTCCAGGAATCGAACCAGGGACACAAGGATTTTCAGTCCTTTGCTCTACCAACTGAGCTAAGGCACCAGTTGCTTGTTTTAGTTTAAAATTTGTGGTGCCTCCAGGAATCGAACCAGGGACACAAGGATTTTCAGTCCTTTGCTCTACCAACTGAGCTAAGGCACCAATTGACTTTTAGTAGTGAACTTTTGTTCTCTTAAGCGGTTGCAAATATATAATACTTTTTTATTCTTACAAAACATCCAAGTCAATTTTTCTTTATTTATCTTTGTTCTACAAAGCAATCAAACCATGATCTACACCCTTGATATCGGAAACACCAGAACCAAACTCGCTATGTTTGAAAACAATAGCCTTTTAAAAACCGAATATCTTTCAACAAAAAATCTACAAGAAGAATTATTATTTTTTTTTAAAAAAAATGATACAAAGCCTAAAATCGTACTAGCAAGTGTGGTTTATCTGGATCCTAATCTTCAAAATTGGCTTCAAACCAATACCGATTTAGTTCAGATTACCGCCACTACTCCTCTTCCGTTGATCAACTGCTATAAAACACCCCATACCTTAGGCATCGATCGTTTAGCAGTAGCTGCGGGGGCAACAATTCTATATCCCAATACAGCCCGTTTGATTATCGA
The DNA here is from genome assembly GCF_050522425.1 of Myroides sp. C6-3. Classification (NCBI taxonomy): domain Bacteria; kingdom Pseudomonadati; phylum Bacteroidota; class Flavobacteriia; order Flavobacteriales; family Flavobacteriaceae; genus Myroides; species Myroides sp. C6-3. The sequence continues at coordinate 181,462 of NZ_JBMVQP010000001.1, forward strand.
TGCAGGTACTTGTATCACGTATGACTTTGTCAATGCCGAAAATCAATACCTAGGAGGAGCTATTTCCCCAGGGCTCCAATTGAGATATAAAGCACTAAACGATTACACAGCCAAACTCCCCTATCTTCAATCTGAAGAAATTTCTTACTATATTGGTCAAAATACAGAAGAATCAATTCAATCGGGTGTCATCAACGGAATTATTGCAGAAATAGACAATATTATCAATCGTTATAAAAAAGATTATGCCGATTTAACAATAATTTTAACGGGTGGGGATACACTTTTTTTGGCTAAAAGATTAAAAAATATAATATTTGCTAATCCAAACTTTCTATCTGAAAGTTTGAACCATATATATCAATACATAATTGAAAATGATAAAAAAAATCATTCTTAGCTTTAGCCTTATTTTATCCGCTCAAGCTTTCGCTCAGCAAGGAACCGCTTCTCCCTATTCCTATTACGGGATTGGAGATCTAGGTTACCATGGTACAAATGAATATAAAGCTATGGGAGGTAATAGTGTGTATTCTGATAGTTTACACTTAAACTTGATGAATCCAGCCGCTATTAGCCAATTAAAAGCTACTACTTTGTCTATTGGCTCAACCTCTAAATTCTACAATTTTAAATCAAACGACAATAGCGATAACATAAAGCGTCAATCCCTTGATTATTTCGCCTTAGGTTTGCCTATCAATAGAAAAACAACTGTAGTTTTCGGATTACAGCCGTATTCTAATACGGGTTACAAAATTGAAAGGGAACTAACCAATGACCTTGAACAAAAAACAATGAGCCAACTTGAAGGTAAAGGTGGAATTAACCGCGTGTTTTTAGCCACTGGTTATGAAATCAACAAAAAAGTACAAGTTGGGGTTCAAGCAAGCTATTTCTTTGGAAATACAGATCACACCACACTACTCTCCATGACTGATGCAGGAGATGGTTTTGGTCTAATTTCAAGAACGAGTGAAACTAGAAGAATCGATTACAAGGGATATGAAATTAGAGGAGCTGTTCAATACCAAGGAAAATACAAAGATTACGATTGGCAAGCGAACCTTACCTATAGCCCAGAAACTAAACTAACCGCTGATAATTTAACTAATTTAAGGCTGTTAAACGGCAATGGGGCTATTATCGATTCTAAAGAAGTATTCAGAGCGAGTACAAACTTGACTAAGCCGCAAGAGTTAGCGCTTGGAGCTGGTATTGGAAAACATCTCAAATGGTTTGTTTCTGGACAATTCACCTACATTGAAAATAGCAAATTAGCAACAAGTTGGAACACTTCCCACTATTCAAAATTTGAAGACACAAAACGCTACGCTATTGGTGGATTCTATATTCCAAAATACAACAGTTTCACTAGCTATTTTGATCGCGTGGTGTACCGTGCGGGATTCCGTTACGAAAACACAGGTTTAGTATTGAAAAACGAATCAATCAATGATTATGCCTTTTCAGTAGGCGCGGGATTACCTTTGTTTGGACGTACTTTATCTAACATTAATATCGGACTTGAATACGGAAATAGAGGAACAAAAAACAGTGGGTTAATTAAAGAAAATTACTTTAACTTATCTATTGGCCTATCGTTGAATGACTTCTGGTTCTTAAAACGCAGATTCGACTAATACGCTTTACTCATGCTCGTAGCTAAAAAAACGCCTTTCCTTCTTTTAGCGCTTTGTATCCTAACGGTCTTTTCTTGTGAAAGCAACTTCAAAGACATTCAAAAGATACACAACAAAGCGCCGTTTTATCCTGCGGGAATAGCGGAAAAAATGCAAGGTCAGTATGTAGATTCTGGAAGAGTTAAAGCCATTTTACTTAGCGATAAGATGCTTGATTACTCAACGGTTAAATACAAGTTCATCGAATTTCCAGAAGGCATTCATTTAACCTTCTTTGACAACGAAAACAACAAGAATACCGTAGTAGCAGATTACGCCATTCAATACACCGCAACAGAACTGGTAGATTTAAGAGGAAACGTGGTTATCACTACACACGACAATAAAAAATTAGAATCGGATCAATTGTATTACGACCAAAAGCGCGATTGGTTTTATACCAATGGCAAATACAAAGCTTCGACGGATCGCGACAACTTTACTCAAGGTGTTGGCGTTGACTTCGACGGAAAGCTAAACGTAATAAAGGCTAGAAATAGCTATGCAGAAAGTATTAAAAAAGAAAACTAAATCATGAAAGCATTACAGATTATACCCTTTTTATATTTATTCATTGCTTGTCTCTTTATTTTTGACGGCATTCACAAAATAACAGAAGGGGTTCCTTTCTCGGACTATTGGACAAGTTTTTTAGTCGCAGGTATTGCTGTATTTATGTTCTTCTTTAGAAGAAAATATAGCAAAAGAATGGTAGATCACTACAAAAAGAAATAAATCAAAATGCCTTGTTGAACTTAACAAGGCGTTTTTTTTAGTTTATCCCTTATTTATCTTTTTTAAAAATTTAGATCAATCACCTGTCTTTTACTAGCTAGAATCAAGCATTAAGTAAAAAATTTTATTTTTTAACAGCAAAAATCGTCGAGAAACGCATTCTTTCACTAAAATAATAGGTTTACCCCTTTTATTATTAAAGAGATAATTGTATTTTCGCTCTCTGAAAAAAATTACACATAATAAAAAAACATGGCAGTTTTATCAAAAATTAGACAAAAGTCGGCGCTGTTAATTGCAGTAATTGGTATTGCTTTATTAGCATTCGTTATTGGAGACGTAGTTAGAAGCGGAGGTGCTGGTGCTTCGAGAAATATTGGAAGCGTAAATGGCGAGGACATCAATACGCAGATTTTTCAACAGAAAGTTTCCCAAGCAGAGCAAGGGAATCAGATGAGCAGAAACCAAGCCTATCAAATGGTTTGGAATAACGAAGTGAATAATATACTGCTAAAAACAGAGTTCGAAAAATTAGGTTTACAAATCGGAAAAGAACAATTAATCAACGTAGTGAAAACCAACCCTATGTTTGCTAATAGTCCTGAATTCCAAAACCAACTAGGTCAATTTGACGTTGCAAAATTCAATGGATGGGTAATGCAAATGAAACAAGCAGGTCCAGAACAATGGCAAGCTTGGTTGAACTATGAAGTAGAATTAGAAAAATTTGGTTTGCAACAAATGTATGACGCTTTAATCAAAGGTGGTCTATATACAACGCAAACAGAAGCTAAATACTCTTACCATGGAGAGAACAGTAAAGTATCCTTCGATTACGTAACTGTTCCTTATAGCACAGTTAATGATGATGAGGCGAAAGTAAGTGATACTGAAATCACAACCTACATGAAAAAACACGAGAATAGATTCAAATCAGAACCTACGCGCGAGTTAACTTATGCTTATGTAGAGAGTAAACCTTCAGACCAAGATAAAGAAGAGGTAAAAGAAACTGTTCAAGCTTTCTTACTGCCAACAGTACAGTATAATGCTGAAACGAAAAAGAACGATACAATTGCTGGTTTCAAAGCAACTAGAGATTTAGCTGCTTTTGTTAACGCAAATTCAGATGTTAAATTTGACAGTGTTTACTACGCGAAAAAAGATTTACCACTAGAATATCAAGAGCAATTATACAACCTTCAACCAGGAGAAGTATTTGGCCCTTATTTATTTAATGACCACTACTGTATTTCTCGTGTTGTAAACAAAAAAGCGGGCGCTAAAGCAAACGCAGCTCACATTTTAATTGGTTATGCAGGAGCACCTCAAAGTGCAGCTACAAGAACAAAAGAAGAAGCAAAAGCAAAAGCAGAAGAAATTTTGAAAAAAGCAACGGCTGCTAATTTTGCTGAACTAGCTCAAGCAGAATCAGAAGATCCGGGATCAAAAGCAAACGGAGGTAAATACGAAGACATCGCTAAAGGTCAGATGGTAAAACCATTTGAAGACTTTATCTTCAACAACCCTTCAGGTAAAATAGGTGTAGTAGAAACAGATTATGGTTTCCACGTTATCCAAGTATTAGGAAAATCTGAAGGTGTACAAATTGCTACTTTAGCTAGAAAAATTGAAGCTTCTGAAGCAACAGCTGATGACACATTCTCAAAAGCAACTGCGATTGAAGCAGCTGCATCAACAGGAAGTTTTGTTGCTGAAGCAGAAAAATTAAATGCGATTGTTCAACAAGATGTTACAGTTCGTCCTTTTGATGAATACTTACAAGCAGTTGGAGCAAGAAGCGAAATCGTTTCTTGGGCATTTAACAAAGATGCTAAAGATGGAGATGTGAAGCGTTTTGATATTCCTGATGGATACATTATTGCAAAGATTGCATCTACAAACAACACAGGTCTATTACCAATAGAAGAAGCTAGAAAAATAGTAGAGCCAATCCTAATGAACGAGAAAAAAGCTCAAATCATTAGACAAAAAATGACAGGTTCAACAGTAGAAGAAGTATCGAAACAAACCAATGCTTCAGTTGCGGTTATCATGGATGTAACAAGACAAAATCCATTAATCACAAACATTGGTAATGAGCCACTAGTTGTAGGAACAGCGTTCGCAACAAATAAAAATGAAAGCTCAAAATTGATCGATGGTGTTAAAGGAGTGTACATGGTTAAAACAACACTAGTTACCTTAGCTCCAAACTTAGATCACTACAACAGCTACAAAACTAAAACAGAAGCTGTAGTTCGTTCAAGTGCTACTTCTAAAGTATTACAAGCTTTAAAAGATCAAGCTAAAATTAAAGACAACAGACTTGGAGTTATCCAATAAATCATATCAAAAGCCATCTACATTTAGATGGCTTTTTTATTCTCCTTCGTTTAACTAATAAAAATACCTTATTTTTGCCCAAACCTTTATATTAATAAGATACTTATGAAAGCATACGTTTTCCCTGGTCAAGGTGCTCAATTCACAGGAATGGGTAAAGATTTATACGAAAGTTCTCCAATCGCTAAAGCGTTATTCGATCAAGCAAATGATATTCTTGGTTTCAATATCACTGATATCATGTTTGAAGGAACTGCGGAACAACTGAAAGAGACGAAAGTTACTCAACCTGCGGTATTTTTACATTCTGTTATTTTGGCTAAAACAATTGAAAACTTCAAACCTGAAATGGTTGCAGGACACTCTTTAGGTGAATTTTCTGCTTTAGTTGCCAACGGAACTTTAGCCTTTGAAGATGCTTTACGATTAGTAGCTCAACGCGCAATGGCCATGCAAAAAGCATGTGAAATTACCCCTTCTACTATGGCAGCCGTACTAGGTTTAGAGGACGCTATCGTTGAACAAGTATGTAGCGAAATAGAAGGTGTAGTAGTTGCTGCTAACTATAACTGCCCAGGTCAATTGGTGATTTCTGGAGAAACTACAGCAGTTGAAAAAGCATGTGATAAATTAAAAGAAGCAGGTGCTAAAAGAGCCTTATTACTTCCTGTTGGCGGCGGATTCCACTCTCCAATGATGGAACCTGCTCGTACAGAATTGGCAGCAGCCATAGAAGCAACAACGTTCAATCAGCCAACTTGCCCTGTATATCAAAATGTACCTGCCGCTGCAGTAAATGACCCTGAAGTGATTAAAAACAATTTAATTGTACAATTAACGGCTCCTGTAAAATGGACACAATCCGTACAACAAATGATCGCAGATGGCGCTAGTAGCTTTACAGAAGTAGGACCTGGAAAAGTACTAACAGGCTTAATCAAGAAAATTGATAAAGACGCTGAAACACACAACGTTTAATACAAATAACCGATACTATATCACAAATCCTTGATCTCAAAAACATCAAGGATTTTCTATTTCAATCATTACCTTGGAAAAACTATCACTTCAAGAGTGGGTATTAATCTTTACACTCGCTAGCTTAACCGCCTTAGGTCCCCTAGCTATCGATATGTACCTGCCTGCGTTCCCAAAAATAGCCGCAGATTTACAAACGGATGTTAGCTACGTTCAAGTATCGCTATCTACCTTCTTAGGAGGTCTTGCTATTGGCCAATTATTTTGGGGACCTATATCAGATAAATACGGAGCCAAAAAGCCAATTATCCTATCCCTAACTATTTTTATACTCACATCTTTTGCCTGTCTCTATGTAACTGACATCAAAATGATGTGGGCGTATCGCTTTCTACAAGCTTTCGGAAGTAGCGGTGGATTAGTCATTGCGCGTTCTATAGTCAACAAGCGCTTTGACAAAGACAAAACACTCAAAATATTCAGCATACTAGCTCTTGTGGGCGGAATCGCCCCCATAGTAGCTCCAATTCTTGGTAATGCTGTTTTAAAATACTTTGATTGGCCGCATATCTTTACAGCAATGGGACTGTTTGCCTTGCTGAGTATTGCAATGACTTTTACTTTTCTAAAAGAAGACTTCTCCAATCGATTACCTACTTTAGAGGTAAGGTCTATCGCCCAAAACTATGTAAAACTGTTCAAAAATAAAACATTCATCACCTATACTTTTGTTGGAAGTATAGCCTTTAGTTGTTTGATGCTTTATATTTCTAACTCACCTGTACTAGTTATGGATGTAGGTGGACTAAGCAGCACCGCTTTTAGTGTCGTATTTATGGTCAATTCTTGCGGTTTGATGCTAGGGTCATTCCTAACTTCATCTTTTTTAAGAAAACGCCTAGAAGCCAAGCACATCATCACCTTCGGAACAAGCATACAGTTAGTTGCCGCTTTATTCCTCCTGCTCTTTATCTTGATGGAAATTTCTATTTACTATCAACTCATCCCCCTTTTCTTTTTCGTTTTGCCTTTAGGTATGCTTTTTCCAACTGCAACAACCTTGGCCTTGTCTCCTTTTAAAGCAGAATCAGGTATTGCCTCTGCCTTATTTGGCGCTTCTCAATTGACTTTTACCTTCTTGACCTCTGTTTTATTAAATACGTTAAACGACGGTTCTATGCACGTTGTAGCATTGTCTTTAGCCACTTGTGCGTTGTGTTCCTTACTTATCAATACACTGACAAACCAAAAACAAATAAAAAAGCCTTGATTTCTCAAGGCTTTTTTTATCTCAATTGGACTATCCTAAAAAGGCTTTTATTTCGTCCGTAATAAATTTAATCTGATCCGCTTCTAATTCAGAATGCATCGGTAAGGACAACACCTCTTTTACCAATTGGTTGGTAACAGGAAAATCCTCTTCTTTATAACGAGGATCTAAATAAGCCTTTTGGTTGTGCAATGGAATTGGATAATAAATAGCGCACGGAATTCCCTTGGCTTGCAAATGTGCCATTAATCCATTTCTATCCGCATTTACAATGCGCAAAGTGTATTGATGAAATACATGGCTATCTTCATCTCCTTCAACAACCGGAGTCATCACATTTGGATGATTCGCCAAAGCCGCTGAATATTGATTTGCAGCCTCTCTTCTCGCCTTATTATATTGATCTAAGCGTGGTAATTTTGCATTTAAAACAGCTGCTTGTAAACTATCTAAACGAGAGTTTACCCCAACTACATCGTGATGGTAACGCTCATACATTCCGTGATTCACGATTCCGCGAATGATATGTGCTAATTCATCGTCATTCGTAAAAATAGCCCCCCCATCTCCGTAACAGCCCAGATTTTTAGAAGGGAAGAAAGAAGTAGCGCCAACATGGGCAATTCCCCCCGTTTTTACTTTCTTACCATCAGCAAAAGTATAGCTTGCTCCAATACCTTGTGCATTATCCTCAATTACATACAAATTGTGTGCTGCAGCAATCTTCATAATCTCCTCCATATTAGCCACATGACCAAACAAGTGCACAGGTACAATAGCTTTTGTCTTAGGAGTAATTGCTCTTTTAATTGCTTCAACATCAATATTCATACTATTCGGACAAACGTCAACTAAAACGGGTGTTAGTTGTAATAAAGCAATAACTTCTACAGTAGCAGCAAAAGTAAAATCAGCCGTGATTACCTCATCACCAGGCTGTAAGCCAAGTCCCATCATCGCAATTTGTAATGCGTCTGTTCCATTTGCACATGGAATCACATGCTTAACCCCTAAATACTCTTCTAAATTAGCTTGAAAAGTATGCACTTGAGGGCCGTTGATAAATGCAGAAGATTCTAAAACTTCTTGAAAAGATTGATTAACTTCTTCTTTAATTCCTTCATATTGACTTTTTAAGTCAACCATTTGAATTTGTTTCATCACATTGGATTTAGTATCTCTAAGTCTCTTGCTCTTCCTTACTTCTAGAGCAAAACAACTCGACCGTCGATATGTTTTATAACTACAAAAATACTAATTTCTTTACATCAAAAATCTTTTCTTTACCAAAAGAAATGTAATTTCGCTAGATAAACCATTCTATATGCTATTTCTTTACAATCTACTTCTTCATATCGCTGTGGCAATCTTGTCTATCATTGCATTATTCCATGCAAAGATTAAGTTATTTGTTCAGGGACGACGAGCGTCTTTCTCCATTTTAAAACAAAACATCCAGCCTACCGATCGCGTATTCTGGATACACGTTGCCTCTTTAGGTGAATATGAACAAGGTCTTCCCATTATGGAAGAACTGAAACAACGATTTCCCGCTCATAAAATTGTGCTGACGTTTTTCTCTCCTTCAGGATATGAGGTTAAAAAAAATAATACCCTAGCAGACGCTACCTTGTATCTGCCTATGGATACAAAAAAGAATGCCAAAACTTTCCTTAAACTCGCACATCCAGAAAAAGTGTTTTTCGTCAAATACGAATATTGGCCCAACTACCTTGATCAATTAAAAAAACAAGCTATTGACACCTATTTAGTTTCAGGTATTTTTAGGCCTAATCAAGTATTCTTTAAGTGGTATGGTGGTTTCTATCGAAAAGCACTCACTGCTTTCACGTATTTTTTTGTTCAAAATGAACAATCAAAACAATTGCTATCTACCCTACAGTTAAACAATAGCGAAGTAGTAGGTGATACGCGTTTTGATCGCGTAAGTCAAATCTTAGAAAACGACAATACGCTTCCTTTTTTAGAAGAACTTACACAAGGAAAAACAAAACAAACGCTTGTTGTAGGAAGTTCATGGCCCCAAGATGAAAAGATTATCGTGGACTATATTAACCAACTCGCTGATGAAGAATTAAAAATCGTTCTTGCCCCGCACAATATTAAATCAGAGCAAATCAAGCAGCTGTATGAATCCATACAAAAACCCAAACAACTCCATTCACTTTATGTAGCAGGAACAACTGATCTATCCCAAACCCAAGTTTACATTATTGATGCTTATAGTTTATTGACTAAAGCCTATAGCTATGCCACTGTTGCTTATGTTGGAGGCGGATTTGGCGCGGGCATTCACAATATTTTAGAAGCTGCGACCTTTGGTGTTCCCATTCTTATTGGGCCGAATTACAAGAAATTTCAAGAAGCTAAAGATCTCATCCAACTGGGTAGCTGCATAGTTATTAACAATGAAGAGGACTTTATCAACAATCTAGAGAAGTTATTAACAAACAACACCTATCGCGGTGAATTAAACACGATCAGCTCTACCTTTATTCTAGCTAATAAAGCAGCAACAAAAAGGATAATTAATCACATATTCAAGTAAAAACAAACTAGTTACAACAAAAAAAGAACGAATAAAGAATAAACAAAAGTTATTAACAAACAGATTATTTTTATCCAAATACAATTGTTAATAACTCGGTTAACTACTAGCAAAGACTGCTGTAAAAACAAAAAAAGGTAAGTAAACACTTTTGTTTACTTACCTTTTATACTATGAATTAATAATTACACTATAGGTAACTTATAGAAAGTTAGAGGTATATAAAATTTAGATCCATACCGAATGAGCAAGATAAGCCAAATTATCGATTGACACAACAGTTTTTATTTGATTTCTAAAAACTAAGTCGTTAAATACTTGATTTTTTATCTACAGCCTTTCTATTTAAGGAGGATCTCACTTTTTTCACCCTCCCCTAGAGAAACAGCTATAGAATCCTCTTTTTTTTAACACCCTTTGCTATTCATCACGTATCCCCCTCATCAATCACAGGTATCCCTAAAGGTAAGAGGAGAAATAAAAACCAACAATAATGGAACATCTAGTTCAATTAACGTTGATTTTGATCACATACACTATTAAAAATCACCTTTTTATTTATCTACCCGTCAAAAAAAAATATTTTTTTTCTCAAAATATACTTAAAATCAAGGAAGCTACGGCAAACTACCCAACCTATTAGATGAATAGTTGTATCTTGCCTTGCATAAAAACCTAACGAACACTTTTATGAAATTAAGATTAAAAAACGCATTTAAACTGCTCGTTGCACTCCTTATTGTTCCTGTTTACGGTCAACAAGGAGGAATGTGGATTCCTTCATTATTAGAAGGGATGAATGAAAAAGAGATGACAACCTTGGGAATGAAAATGTCTATTCAAGATATTTACGATGTAAATAACTCCAGCATGAAAGACGCCGTTCCCCACTTTAATGGGGGTTGTACCTCAGAAGTCATTTCTGCCCAAGGATTACTCTTGACGAATCACCATTGTGGATACGGTCAAATTCAATCGCATTCTTCGGTGGAACACGACTATTTAGCAGAGGGATTCTGGGCTAAAACTCAAGCAGAAGAATTGCCAAATGACAACTTAGAAGTTACTTTTATTGTGCGTATCGAAGATGTTACTGCAGCAGTTATGCATGGAGTAAAAGCAAAGGATACAGAAATCCAAAAACAAGAAAAAATAAAAGCGAATATTTCTCGTACAGTTGCCACTTTTCCTAAAAAAGATTGGCAAGAAAACAAGATCAAGTCTTTTTATGAAGGGAATCAATATATTTTATTTGTAACAGAGACCTTTAAAGACGTTCGTTTAGTAGGAGCACCGCCTTCTTCTATTGGTAAATTTGGTTCAGATACAGACAACTGGGTATGGCCACGTCACACGGGAGATTTTGCCTTATTCCGCATTTATGCAGATCAAAACAATCGCCCTGCAGCTTATGCTGAAGACAACGTTCCTTATACTCCGAAACACTTCTTCCCAATTTCATTAGATGGAGTAGCACAAGATGATTTCACTATGGTATTTGGATATCCTGGACAAACACAAGAATACTTGCCTTCTTACGCAATTGAGCAAATCATCAATGACTTAAATCCTGCAAAAATTGGAGTAAGAGATGTTGCGTTAAAGATCACGGATGAATATATGCGCAATGATCAAGCCATTAAAATTCAATATGCTTCTAAATACGCTGGAACAGCGAATTATTGGAAAAAATGGATTGGAGAAAGCCAAGGTTTAAAGAAGAGTAACGCCGTAGCAGCTAAAAAAACGTTTGAAGAAGACTTTGTTAACAGAGCGAAGAAAAGCAAAAATGCGAAAGAATACACTGCTATTCTACCGCAATTCGAAAAATTATACCGCGAAATTGCTCCTTATTCATTAAGTAGAGACTATTTCATGGAAGTTGCTTTGCGCAATGGAGAGTTACTAGCTACCGCTTGGCGTTTATCTGCAATTGAAAACACTTTAAACAATCAAGCGCAATTTGAAAGCAGAAAAGCTAGTCTCTTACAATCGCAAGAGCGCTTCTACAAAAACTACAATAAGAATGTAGACCAAGATGTCTTCAAAGCTATTGTTACGTTATATAAAGAAAAAGCACCAAAAGCACATTTAGCACCTGCCTTACAACAAGCAGATGTAGCTGCTTTGACACAAGAAATCTATACGCAAAGTAAATTGACTTCTTATGAGGGGTTAAAAGAATTATTACATGGAGATGCAAACCAAGTAAAAGCGGCATTACAAGCAGATAAAGGCTATGTTTTTGCCAAGCGTTTATTTGATAACTACGAAGCAAACATTCTTCCTAAATACGAAGCATTAGATCGCGAAATCAAAGCACTACAACGCACCTATATGAAAGCGCAATTAGAGCTTTATCCTGATGCGAGAATTTTCCCTGATGCAAACAGCACATTACGCGTAACGTATGGAAAAGTGGATGGTTACGGTCCTAAAGATGCGATTTACTATGAGCCTGTTACACACTTAGAGGGAATCATCGAAAAATACGTTCCTGGGGATTACGAATTTGACGTACCTGCGAAGCTAATTGAGCTTTACAATACTAAAGATTATGGAGTATATGGAGAAGACGGAAAGTTACCCGTGAACTTTATTGCTACAAACCACACTACAGGTGGAAACTCAGGTAGTCCCGCTATTGATGCTCATGGAAACTTAATTGGATTAAATTTTGATCGCGTTTGGGAAGGCACCATGAGTGACATCTATTATGATCCTGCTATTTGTAGAAATATTATGGTAGATGCTCGCTATATTTTATTCATTATCGATAAGTTTGCAGATGCAAAACACCTAATAAATGAAATGAAATTGGTAAATCCAAAAAATAATAAAAAATAATTGATTGATTTTCAATTGATTATAAAACATTTTTTTGTAGAAAAATATTTTACAAAAACAAATTATTGAATAATATATTTTCTATATTTGTATCGAATTAATAATTAACTTTTATAACTTTAGTAAAATGAAAAAAATCGCATTAAGCATTGCTTTAGTAGCTATGATGGGAGTATCTTTTGTTTCTTGTAAAGACACTGCAAAAGAACCAGCTCAAGAAGAAGTAACAACTACAGAAGAAGTAGTAGCTCCAGCTGAGGAAGCTCCTGCAACTGAAGAAGTTGTAACTGAAGAGGCTCCAGCTACAGAAGAGGCTCCAGCTACAGAAGAAGCTCCAGCTACAGAAGAAGTTGCTAAATAATTTTAGCTAGCAATAAAAAAAAAGCTCCCACAAGGTGGGGGCTTTTCTTTTTTATATCCGTTGGCATTTATTTATTCAAATCGAGTAATTCTTCTATAATCTTTCTTTCATTTGATAAACGTGGAACTTTGTGTTGTCCTCCTAATTTATCACTTACTTTCAACCAATCGTAAAACAATCCTTGACGTGCTTGATGCAGTACCAAAGGATTTAAAGTCATATTATTGTAGCGTTTCGCTTCATAATCGGAGTTAACCTCTTGGATACATTGGTCAAGTACCTCAGCAAACTTAGTTAAGTCTTGTGGTGCCTTAGTAAACTCAATCATCCATTCGTGTGCCCCTTTTTCCTTGCCTACCATAAAAATTGGCGCTACTGTATATTCCGCAATTTCTACTTGAAACAAGGAACACGCTTTAGCTAAGGCTCGGTCTGTATTTTCAACCATTAACTCCTCTCCAAAAACATTAATATGGTGTTTTGTTCGTCCTGTAATTTTAATTCGATAAGGCAATAGACTAGTAAAACGCACCGTATCCCCAATTAAATAGCGAACTAATCCCGCATTCGTTGTAATAAGCATGGCGTAATTCTTCCCTACTTCAACACCGCTCAAGGGTATTATTCGTTGAGCACTTGTACCAAAAGTATCCATAGGAATAAATTCATAAAAAATACCATAATCCAACATCAATAAAAGCTCATTGCATCCATTTTGATCTTGAATCGCAAAAAATCCTTCCGATGCATTGTAAATCTCATAATATTTAAATGAATCACTAGGCAACAGCTTGTGATATTGTTCTTTATAGGGTTCGAAACTCACTCCTCCATGAAAGTATACTTCTGCATTAGGCCATAAGTCCAACAAACTCCCCCTTCCCGTTTCTTGCATAATCTTGTTAAATAGAACCAACATCCAAGAAGGAACCCCCATAAAGCTAGTGACATTTTCGTCTTGTACTTCCTTGATAATCGCATTCATTTTGGTTTCCCATTCCGCCATCAACGAAGTCTTATTGGAAGGTGTACTACTAAACTCCGCCCAAAAAGGCATATTATCAATTAAAATAGCAGATAAGTCGCCGAAAATCGTGTTGTTATCTTCGTACAGTTGTTTACTTCCCCCTAGACGAAGTCCTTTTCCCGTAAATAACTGTGAGTTTTCATTGTTATTGAGATACAAACACAACAAATCTTTTGCCGCTTTATAATGACAGTTTTCTAAAGCTTCATTGCTAACAGGAATGAATTTGCTCTTCGCATTTGTTGTACCACTTGATTTAGCAAACCAACGAATAGGTTCTGACCAAAAGATATTACTTTCTCCTCTCCTTGCTCTTTCAATAAAAGGCTCAAATTCTTCATACGTATACATTGGTACGCGTTCTGCAAATGTTTCATAGTTTTTAATACTAGCATAATCATATTGCTTACCTAGTAATGTTTTTTCATTTGCCTTAATCAAGCTTAAAAAAACATCATTTTGTACCTCATTCGGGTATTTTCGAAATAAATCTATTTGATGAATTCTCTTTTTTAGAATCCACGAAGCAATAGAATTAACAATTGTCAGCGCCATATTTACATTATTAATAAAGTAACTCTCTTTTCCTTGTAAAAAGAGGATCTAAACAATAAAAATTGTTTTTGTACTTTTACTCCTTACCCAAAAATAACAATTTTATTTATGCTATACGAAGGAGTTTTAAACAAAATGCAGACGGAATGGAGCAGTCCGATTGAATACTATTTAGTCTTTCAAAATAACTTCATTAATTTAAACCAAGTCCTTGATCGACCGCTCAAGATTACCTTTGTTGATTATGAGTGTTTGAACTGTGGAGTACACAAAAAAATATTTCGCCAAGGTTTTTGCTATGAGTGTTTTTATGCAAGTCCTGCGGTTGGTGATTGGATTATGCGTCCAGAATTGAGTACGGCACATTTAGGTATTGCAGATCGGGATTTGGATTATGAGAGTAAAGTACAACTACAACCTCATATTGTTTATCTCGCGGCATCTAGTGATGTTAAAGTTGGCGTAACGAGAAAAACACAAGTACCTACGCGCTGGATCGACCAAGGAGCTTCAAGTGCTATTGCACTAGTAGAAGTACCCAATCGCTATTTAGCGGGAATTACAGAAGTTGCCCTAAAAGATCTCTTTACAGATAAGACCAATTGGCGCAAAATGCTGCAAAACGACATCATTGAAACAGATTTAGCAGGTATTAGAAATACCTTACTCGATAAACTTCCTAAGGAAGTACAACCCTACTTTACTTCTACTACAGCAGAAGTGTATCAATTGAACTATCCTGTATTGGAGTTTCCCTCTAAAATAAAAAGTTTAAACTTGGAGAAAACCCCTTCTTATCAAGGTATTTTAAAAGGAGTTAAAGGTCAGTATTTACTATTTGAAGACGGAACTGTTTTCAATATTAGAACCTATGAGGGTTATGTCGTTCAAATTGACATTGAATAAAAAAAGGAAGCTAAATGTTTCCTTTTTTATTCAATGTCAATTTATTTTCAATATCTTCTATTCTGAGATATACCTTTCCCTACAAACGATCCTCTTTAGGCTTCATGTAAATACCGTGTTCAATTCGCTCTATACTCTGTTTCTTTTCTAATCGGAAAAGCATTTGACGAATATTATGAGCTGTACCATAAGCGATAAAATCATCCCATTAAAAAAGGAGTAAAGCTTTAAAACTCTACTCCTTTTATTGAATTTTTATCCTGTATCGGTTTTTCAGGACTAGTCTTTATTCACTTTTCTTTTTTCCAAAGAGATCTTTCAATCCCTTTCCTATTTTATCAACTGTTTCTTCTGTTTCACTCTTTTTCTTTTCTCCTTCTTCACTCTGTGTTCCTTCTGTATTATCCTTATTCTTAGTTCCTCCACCGAGTAAATCCTTCAAGGCATCTTTTCCTTTATCAAGGTATTTATTCGCTTGATCTTCCGCAATTTGCTTGGTCAGATTCGTTACGACTTCATTCATATTTGTTCCTACTTTAGGCGCGCTGAAGTTACCCGTTAAATCCACTTTTACCGGAATAGCCTCGTATTTAGTACTTTCTTGTGGGCTTAATTTAGTTAATAGGCTCGCTACATCTGATCCTAGCATTTTTGCTGGCACTTTAAAGTCTAAGGCGTAATTCATTTGTTGATCAAAACCGTGCTCTCCTGAAATTTGAACATTCATATCTTTCACTTTCAGATCAAAAGGTGATACTTGTACTTTACCGTCTTTAAATTTTAAGTGAATGCGTTTATTGTTCAAATCCAATTTACTCAAATCAATAAACTTCACAGCTGAATCCAAAGATGAAAGCAGTTTTGAGTTTGCAACATTCACTTGTGAATTTAAGATATCACCTGTTAAATCACCTGAGAGTGTATTCATAATAGGTGAAAAATCACTGCCTTCTAACTGTCCATCTAATTTAATATTAGCATTGATATTTCCGGCGATGATTCCCGCAATTGGTGCAATTTTTTTCAAGAATTCAAACTGCGTAAATGTTTCTTTAATATCGAGCGTATTCAAACCTAAATCCATTGCGAATTTCGGTTGTTTTTCTTTCGTTGACACATCGCCTGCAAATGCCAATTTTCCTCCAAAGATATCCGTGGTCATATTTTCTAAACGCGCCGTTTCATCTTTGACGATTAAACGTCCTTTTACGTTCTTCAAGGTCAGATTATCATAGACCACTGTTTTGGCATCTGCATTAATGGTACAATCTAAGAAAGCTGGTATTTTTAAAGCTTCTGTTGATGGAGTGGATTTAGCTTTATCCTCTTTCGGTTTATCTGTTGTAGGAGCTGTGGTATCTTCTTTCAATAAATCCGCTAAAATGAAGTTAGTTGAACGCACATTAAAGTTTCCTTTCAATGTTTGCTTATTAAATAAGAAACCATACAAATTATCCAAGCGTCCATCTGCTGTAACGTCAGTTTGTCCTGTTACTAAAGCAAATTTATTCAAACTCACGTGATTGGGGTTAAATGAAATCGCTGCTTCTTTGATATCCAATGGCTTTGCCATAGCATCCGATGCAAAATGGAAATTCGTCAAACTAATATCACCTGCATTCTTGATGTTTTGATATTGACTTTTTTCTACGGAGTTCATGTCAAAATTCGTTGTTACATTCGCTTTTAAAATTCCCGTTAGCGGAATATCCATTGTTACAGGATAGGCTTTAGTAACATTAGCTAAATTAATCACTCCATTCAACTTCGCATCAACAAGTGGATTTTCACTTAAATTCTTAATATTTGCACTCGCGTTAAATACATCTTGATCAATTTTAAAAGACAATTTGTTTAAATCTACATAGGTGTCTTTCATCAATCCTGTCTTATTCACTATCTGCATATCTAAGTTGATTTGCTCAACCGCCTTAGGTAAATCTGGATACTTAAAGGATGCATTATTGGCTGCCATCTCAATTGCCAAGGTTGGAATTGTTGTTTCTGTAAGCATGCCCTTAACTTGTCCGGCTACTCTAAAATCCCCAGTTGTAGTGACTCCTTTAAGTCCACCTGCATAAGCTTCGGGAATTAACCCTAAGAAGTTTTTAAAATCAGAATCAGGCGTAGCAAAAGACAAATCAAAAGCTTGTCCTTGTTCTACCAGTTGCACTTGACCGTCAAATTGTAAAGGCAACTGATTAATCAACGCTTTATTTTCTTTGAAGCTATAAATTTGTTGATCCATATCCATACCAATGAGGGCATCCAATGAAAGCTGTACCTGATTGAGGAAAGAAGTTCCATCCATAACAAAAGAAACCTTCGCTTTCGATTTAGTATATAGATCCAAAACATTGGCTGTTAAATTTCCTTTTCCTTCGTGATTAAACTCCTCAATCACCACCTTCATCTTTGAACTCAAATCCGTATACGCAATGAGAGAATGTTCAATTTGATAGTGTTTTAAAGCTAACGAAAAAGGAGTATCTTCTTTGGTATCGTCCTCCTCTTTTTCCTCCTCCTCTTTCAAGGCAATATCATAGTTGGCAATTCCCTGTTCATTGACAATAACATTGATTTTAGCTTCTTTCAATTGGATTTCCTCAATATTCATCGGTTCATTTGCTCCATTGAACAACTCCATCACCGACATTTTCAATCCAATTGTCTGCGCATAGACTAACGTATCTCCTTCAAAAGGAGCTGTATTCACTACAGTTAATCCTTCAATACTAACCGTTGCTTTAGGAAAGTTTTTCAGCAAGCTCAAATTCACCTTATCAAACGAAACAGTTGCTGTTAAGTTGTCATTGATTGTCTTTAATACTAAATCTTGAATTTTTCCTTTAAACAAAAAGGGAGCCGCAAGGAGTAATAAGAATATCCCTAGCACAACGCCTCCGATCCATAACCAAATTTTCTTCTTCATAATCAATTAATTTTATACAAAATAACAAAAAAAAGAGTCAACTCCATATGATGAGTTAACTCTTTCCTTCTATTAAGTAAATCTTAACCTATTGAATTTTAATTTCGAACGGCATAATCGCTTGTGCTCCTTTGAGGGAATTGAAGTAATTTAATCGCTCCATCATTTCGAAGTTCTCTTGACCAATTTTTTCTTTTAGCAATTCATCTTGCGTTTGCATAATAGAAGCACCTAAGAAATTGCGCAATAAATCATTGATTTTTAACTCATACTCAGGGTAGCTTACCACTTTATAATCTTCGATTTCAACTTTATTTGCGGCATAAGCAATCGCATCGCCTAGTCCTCCTAGTTCATCAACCAGACCTTTTTCTTTTGCATCTACTCCAGTCCAAACACGTCCTTGTGCGATTTCATCTACTTGCTCGAACGTCATCCCACGACCGGCCGCCACGCGGTTAACGAAGGTCTCATAGATAAACTCAATACTTTCTGTTACTTCTGTTTTAAAAGATTCATCTACTTTTCTGAACGGACTATACGAAGCTGCATTTTGATGTGTTTTCACTTGTTCCGCATTCACACCGTATTTAGTTGCTAGTGTACTAAAGTTAGGCAACATCCCAAACACTCCGATAGATCCAGTAATTGTAGCAGGATCAGCAAAGATGTGATCAGCTCCACTAGCGATGTAATATCCACCAGAAGCAGCTAAATCTCCCATAGAAACAATAACAGGTTTTACTTTCTTCGTCAATTCAATTTCTCTCCAAATAAGGTCTGAAGTTAAAGCGCTACCTCCTGGACTATTTACGCGCAATACAATTGCTTTTACCTTATCGTTTTTACGCGCTTTTTGCAACGCTCTATTGATCGATCCTTCACCGATAAAGCTTACATTACCTTCACCGCTTAAAATTTGTCCTTGTGCGTAAATTACAGCAATTTGATCACTACTTGCTTTTTTCACCGTTGGACCACCTGCTTTGATATATTCTAAAATATCAATTTTATTGTAGTCTTTGTCTTGTGCAACGCCTAACGCCTTTTTAATTCCTGCATGATACTCATCCTCATAAGCCACTTTATCTACCAGTTTCGCCTCTAAAGCGCGTTCTGGTGTTCTAGCTGCTAAATTGGTAGCAATCTCATTCAAGCGATCAACGCTAATGTTTCTGCTTTTAGAAATATCATGAACTAACGTACCCCAAATGGAATTTAAGAATACAGTGATTTGCTCTCTATTGGCTTCACTCATTTGTTTTTCTAGGTACGGCTCAACTGCACTTTTGTACTTACCATGACGAATAACCTCCATGTGTACTCCTGTTTGATCTTGTAACCCTTTTAAGTATAGTATTTCAGTTGACAATCCTCTAAAGTCAACCCCACCTACTGGATTCACATATACCGTATCTGCAACTGAGTTCAAGTAATACTCCCCTTGTGTTAGTACATTCGCATAAGAAACAACAAATTTGCCACTTGATTTAAAATCTTGTAGTTTCTCTCTAATTTCTCTGCGCTGAACGAATCCTAAAGTAGAAACGTTATTTAACATTGAGATTCCCTTGATGCGATCATCGTTTTTCGCTTGTTCAATAGCCATCAAAACGTCAGAAACACCATCTTTGTTTTCATCGTTAAAGCTAAAGTCTTTATAGCTAAATTTCCCTCCATAATCATACTGTACGGTAGACAAGTCTAAGCTAAGTACAGCGTTATTTTTGACAATCACTTTCTCTGAGCTTCCTGCCGCTGCTGCAATAGCAACAAAAATAAAAAACAACAAGCCGAAAAAGATAAATAACCCGACTATGGTTGCTAACAAGTTTCTTAAGAATTTCATAGTATTATATTTTAGTCTATTAGTAGATTCGATCAAACAAATGTTACAATAAAATGTTTTTCCCGTTCAATATCTCCACAAAGTTAGCATTAATTCAACTTTCTTTTACTTACTTTTGTGCTATGAATACGCAGAACAGGCTAATTTTATCTCTTGGAACGAATCAAGGAGACAAGAAAGCAAACCTACAAGAAGCTATAGATCTAATTCACAATGAAATAGGAACTATCATTACACTTTCTCCAATTTATGAACTTCCAGCTTGGGGATTTGAAAGTGAGCCTTTTTTCAATTGTGCTTTAGTCGCACATACCCTCTTTGATGCCCAAACAGCGCTTGTCAAAATCTTAGAGATAGAGAAAAAACTAGGGCGAATCCGAACCGAACAAATTGGGTATGCCGCCCGAGTTATTGATATAGACATTATTGCTTACAATAATGAGATTATCAATGAATCCAATTTAGTAGTGCCACATCCCTTAATGCAGGATCGTCTTTTTGTATTACAACCTATGTCTGATTTGCAACTAGATTGGATTCACCCCATCCTCAAAAAAAATGTTGCTCAATTAATACGCGATTGTAAAGACCAAACTACCTTTCAAAAAGTAGATGTGTTATTGACCAAGTTACAATCCCACCCACTGAGAAAATTGAATTTTGTAGCAATTGAAGGAAATATTGGAGCAGGAAAAACAACGCTTACGCATCGCATTGCAGAAGATTTCAATGCCAAGAGTATTTTTGAAGGTTTTGCCGATAATCCATTTTTACCCAAATTTTATCAGGATGCCAATCGCTACGCTTTTCCATTGGAGATGTCTTTTTTAGCCGATCGTTATTCTCAGCTTTCGGATGATCTAGCGCAATTTGATTTATTCAAAGAATTTATTATTGCCGATTACTATATTTTTAAATCGTTGATTTTTGCTCAAATCACTTTAGAAGAAGATGAATTTCGCTTATACCAACAAGTCTTTGACATTATGTATAAAGAAACACCTAAACCTGATTTATATGTCTTTCTTTATCAAAATACAGATCGCTTGTTAGAAAATATTCAAAAAAGAGGACGCTCCTATGAGAGTGATATTTCAGGACAATATTTGGATAAGGTAACTCAGGGCTATTTCAACTTTATGAAAACCATTCCAACAGAAAAAGTTTTAGTCATTGATATCTCAGATTTAGACTTTGTTGCCAATCAAGCTGATTACATTTTTATCTTAGATCAAATCGAAGCAAAACTAGCTAAATAAAAAAAGCTCCAATAACTTTGTGTTTATTGGAGCTTTTCCTTTTTATTGCATTTGCTGAAATAAATCCCAAACAACAATTCCTGCACTTACTGCTATATTCAGCGAGTGTTTCGTTCCTATCTGTGGTATTTCAATTACCCCATCACTCAAATCGACAACACCTTGTGAAACACCTTTCACTTCATTTCCGAATACTAAGGCATATTTTTTATCTGCTTCTATTTGAAAATCATTCAACATCACACTGTTTTCTACTTGTTCAATGGCTTGTACGGATACACCTTCTTCTTTTAAACGGGCTACAACCTCAACAACGTCTTTGACATATTCCCAAGCCACGGTTTCCGTTGCTCCTAAAGCAGTTTTGTGTATTTCTTTATTGGGTGGAGTCGCTGTTATCCCACACAAGTATACTTTTTCTACCAAAAATGCATCACATGTTCTGAAAACAGATCCGATGTTGTGCAAACTTCTTACATCATCTAAAATCACAACAATTGGCGTTTTTTCTGATGTTTTAAATTCATCAACACTTTTTCTATCTAATTCGCTATTGGCTAATTTTCGCATAATACTCAGCTATATTTCTGCAAAAGTATTGATTATACCGATACTCCCCCACTATTTAACCTAGTAAAATAAAAAACAACACAAAAATCACTTTTTTATTAAAATTTCTACCAACACCTCTACACTTTTAACTAATATTTGATATAGAATACTTGTTCAACCTGTAGGAGTTCAATAATTTTGCGGGTTAAAATTCAACTATGATCCACGAAATAATCAAAAAAATAATTACCTCTGCCGTCTTCATTTATACCATCCGCTGTCTAATTGGCTTCTGCATTGGCTATTATCTTTTTATTCATTTCAAAGATCACGAGACACTTTGGACGATAATTTCCATTATTTTGGTTATTTCACCAGAAGGTCAAAATTCGAAAAAATTATCTATTGAGCGATTTAAATCGAATTTGGTTGGATCTGTGGTAGGGTTAATTTGCTTGGAAATTCACACGCCTAACTTGTATGTAATTCTCTTTGGAATTGTGTTAACCATACTCATCTGTTATTTCTTTAAAATCCTCAATATGGCACGTGTGGCTTTAGTCGCCTTGGTTATTATACTAGTTCAACCCAGTACAGGAATAACAGAGATGACGCCATTATTTCGTTTTTTAGCCGTTACAATTGGCTGTGTCATTGGATTGACGATTGTGATTCTTACCTCCATCCCAATCCGCCGATTAAAACGTTATTATGACATCCCTTTATCGTAAAAAATCTATTGCTTTTAGCTATCTCAGTAATCTTACTGTATATTTGTGCATTCGTACTACTACCTAAAAAACACATCTATGGCAGCGAAAGAAAAAGTGACAAAAGAAACTCCATTAATGAAGCAATACAATGAAATAAAGGCAAAGTATCCCGATGCTTGTCTGTTGTTTCGCGTGGGGGATTTTTATGAAACTTTTGGAGAAGACGCCGTTCGAACAGCTCAAATTTTAGGAATCACCTTAACCAAGCGAGGGGCAGGAACTTCAAGTGAAACAGAGTTAGCGGGTTTTCCTCATCATGCGGTAAATGTTTATCTACCCAAACTGGTTAAAGCTGGGCTTCGCGTAGCGATCTGTGATCAGTTGGAAGATCCCAAGATGACAAAAACGATTGTTAAGAGAGGGGTTACAGAATTAGTAACTCCTGGTGTAGCATTGAACGATGAAGTTTTACAATCTAAATCCAACAACTTTTTATGTGCGGTTCACTTTACTAAGAAAGCGTTAGGTATTGCTTTTTTGGATGTGTCAACAGGAGAATTTTTCACTGCTGAAGGGGATGAGGAATACATCGATAAATTGTTGCAAAACTTCAATCCCAGTGAGATTTTAGTTCAAAAAAACAATAAAATTTCCTTTCAACAGCAATTTGGTTCTACTTACAATCTCTTCTTTTTAGATGATTGGATTTTTAAAGAAGATTTTGCTTTTGAGTCACTTACTAAACACTTTCAAACCAATTCACTAAAGGGATTTGGCATTGAAGATTTAACGGATGGTATCATTGCTTGTGGTGCTGTGTTATACTATCTTTCAGAAACACAACACACGCGTATTAAACACATTTCAAACATTCAACGCATTGCAGAAGATGCTTATGTTTGGATGGATCGTTTTACCATTCGCAATTTAGAATTATATCAAAGCAGTAATTTTAATGCGATTACGCTTTTGGATGTGATTGACAAGACACTTTCTCCCATGGGGGGTCGACTACTCAAACGTTGGCTAGCATTGCCTTTGAAAAAGAAGAAAAACATTGTGGAACGCCATGAAGTAGTAGCATTTCTTACACAACAACAAGATACATTGGCTCATTTCCAAAGCCAAATAAAAAAAATATCCGACTTAGAGCGCTTGACCTCAAAGATTGCTACGGGAAAAGTATCTCCACGAGAACTTTTGTATTTAAAAGAATCTTTAGACGCAATTATACCAATCAAAATGCAAGCCTTAAAGAGCCAAAACAATTCGCTGAAGGGAATTGGTGATCAATTACACGATTGTGGCTTGTTGAGAGAGCGAATTGCACAAACGATTCACCCTGATGCTCCCGTGTCGATTAGCAAAGGAAATGCGATTGCTTTTGGAGTGAATGAAGAGCTAGATGAATTGCGCAATATTTCCTCTACTGGCAAAGGATACTTGGATGAGATGGAGCAGAGAGAGAGTCAAAATACAGGTATACCCTCTTTAAAAATAGCGTTCAACAACGTGTTTGGCTACTATATTGAAGTGCGCAATACCCATAAAGACAAGGTTCCAACAACGTGGATTCGCAAGCAAACCTTAGTTAATGCAGAGCGCTATATTACAGAAGAATTAAAAGCATACGAAAACAAAATTTTAGGTGCTGAAGAAAAGATAAGCCAAATTGAAGGGCAACTCTATGACGAATTTGTACACTGGTGCGCACAGTATATTCAACCTGTTCAATTGAATGCTCATCTAGTCGCTCAATTGGACTGTTTGTCTTCTTTTGCTCAACTAGCACTAGATAACAATTACGTGCGTCCTATTCTCGATGATAGCTATGATTTAGAAATCAAAGAAGGACGTCATCCTGTCATTGAAAAACAATTGCCTTTTGATAAGCCCTATATTACCAATGATGTATTTTTAAACAATACAGCCCAGCAGATTATCATGATAACCGGACCGAATATGTCGGGGAAATCTGCCATATTACGTCAAACAGCGTTGATTGTTCTTTTGGCTCAAATGGGATGTTTTGTCCCTGCAGCATCCGTACGCATGGGAGTTGTGGATAAAATATTTACCCGCGTTGGCGCTTCAGATAATATTTCTATGGGTGAATCTACCTTTATGGTCGAGATGAATGAAACCGCTTCTATTTTGAACAATATTTCAGATCGAAGTTTGGTATTATTGGATGAAATTGGCCGTGGAACCAGTACATATGATGGAATCTCCATCGCTTGGGCGATTGCGGAATTTCTACATCAACATCCCGCTAAACCCAAAACACTGTTTGCTACCCATTATCACGAGTTAAATGATATGCAAGAACATTTTGAAGGTGTAAAAAACTACAATGTTTCGGTAAAAGAATTAAAAGACAATGTGTTGTTCATTCGCAAATTAGTACCTGGAGGAAGTGCACATAGTTTTGGTATTCACGTCGCCAAAATGGCTGGGATGCCACAAATCGTAATAAATAGAGCTCAAAAGATGCTAAAGCAATTGGAGAAAACACATCGAAATGAGGAGGACACAGGTTTAAAACCCGCAGAACAAGATTTACAATTGAGTATTTTTAATATTGATGACCCACTTTTAGCTAGTTTAAAAGATGAATTATCGGTGATTGACATCAATACGTTAACTCCTGTAGAGGCTTTAATGAAACTACATGAACTAAAAAAACTGATTCAATAAGTAAAAAATAAATCGATAAATAGCGTACAATCGACTTACATCAACAAGTAGGTCGATTTTTTTATAAAAAAATTCACCTTTTTACCTCCTGACTACCAAACGCTTAAAAAGTTCATCAAAAAATAATGCAATTGTACATTTGTACAAGTAAAAAATTATACTACATTTGCACTCGCATTACAGAAATAATGCACGATCATACAACGCTTGCGAAAATAGCTCAGTTGGTAGAGCGCAACCTTGCCAAGGTTGAGGTCGCGGGTTCGAACCCCGTTTTTCGCTCGAGAGTATTTTTCAGCTCGAGTGGTGGAAGTGGTAGACACGCTGGACTTAAAATCCAGTGAACAGTAATGTTCGTGCGGGTTCAAGTCCCG